>JAUWHV010000108.1 GCA_030605675.1 Deltaproteobacteria bacterium
AAGCCTGGATGTTTACAAACTGGCAGAAGCGTTATCAGATATGGTCTGGCACGACTTTGATAAGTGGAACAAAAAGGTTCAGAACACCGTGGGCTATCAGATAATACGATCATCTGACAGCATAGCTGCAAATATAGCGGAAGGGTATGGTCGGTATACTCCCGCTGACAGGAAAAAGTTCTATCTATTTCAAGAGGTTCATTTGAAGAAACCAAATCATGGTTGCGAAAACTCATCAGAAGAAAAGTTTTATCTTAAGTCAAACGCGACAGAATACAAAGCAATAGTTGAAAAACTCGGCCCAAAATTAAAATGCGTTTATCAACAGTACAAAAGCATGAAGGCCAAATTTCCAATTTCTATTTTCCAATTTCAACGTTCTGTATCCGTTTCATGGCCGACTCGTAGGGCTTGCCTTGCAAAAAGCGCCCGACAAACAACACGCCCATAAATCTTTCTTTGTCTTTTGCAAGCTTTTCTCCCATATCAGCTACAGTACCGCGCAAGATGCGCTCTCGATCAGGGTAGCCGGCCCAGTAAACCACGGCACACGGCATATCCGGCGGGAGGACTTCCTGAAGCGCAGCGAATAACTTTTGCGGCTTCCACAGGGCCATGTAAAGGACCATTGTTGATTCATATTTCGCCAGATCCTTCAGCAATTGGCGCTCTTTCATGCTCCAACCCATTAGAGAAAAAGGCGCTGACTGTATGACAAAGCGTGCGTCATGGGCCGGGATCGTGCTTTTTCCCAAGGCTGCCATGGCTGCTGCGTCGCATCCCATGCCGGGAATGATGACCACGTCCTCTTGATCGAACTGTTCCGCGTACCAGTGGCTGGGACCGTAAAGGCAGGGATTACCATAGTCGAGCAGTCCCACGTCCTTACCCTCATCCAGGAGGCCCTTGATCTTTTTCACCCGCTCATCCCTTATCCGAAAGCGTTCTACCTTGAACAGGGCAAATTCCTCCTTGCTCAGCTCATCTTGCATTTTCCCCTTGTAGTCCCAAATCCCTGTCCATGGATCGAACAGTATGGGCTTATTGCCCACATACTTGGCAAAGAGTTTCACATGCTTATCCGGTGCCGTAATAACGTCCATTTGCTTGATCGTATTTAGGGCCTGCAGTGTGGCGGTCCCGGGTCCGGCCGGACCGGTTCCGATCACATATAAGTGGCCGCGGCCCCAGGCCGTAGCCTGGGACGGCCAACAAAGCGATCCGGCTACAGCCACAACAACCACCAAAAGGAAGACAAGCCGTCTTGTTTTATTCATGGATTTATCTCCTAGAACTTAACACCGACCTGGAATCCACAGACATACTTCGGCATCTCATAACCTGCTATCTCTTCGTAATCCGCGCCGGTCACATTGTTGCAAAAGATGCTGGCCATGTATTCTATCTGATCAAACTTGAACTTCTGATCAAATCCAACATCCACGGTAATGTAAGGATCCAGCCCTCCACCCTTTTGAGCCCTACGCGCATCAACGTATCGAGAACTCAACTGAAACCATCCATCCTCCCAGACCATATAGCGAGCGAGCAGCTTGACCTTATTCCTGGCCAGAAGGTCGGGAAGATAGTACGTCCATCCGTGTTCGTAACCAGTGTCATCCACGCTGTGTCTTTGATACACATAGGCAGCCGTGGCCCGGAAACGGTCCCCCAGCTTGATTGTGGCTTCCAGCTCTCCACCGTAAAGTCTGACATGGTCAATGTTATAAAGGCAGTTAGATCCGAAACCGGGCCCTGGAGACGTAATGCCGTTATCGTTTATGAAATCATCGATGTCATAATACCAGCCGGCAGCTCTGACGGTCAGATATTTGAAATCTTGTATGATCCCCAGTTCATATTCCCATGCTGATTCAGGGTCCAATCTAGAATTCTCTTGGGACGCGCACCGCGCCCACCAGTAATAGTCTCAAGGACACGGGAGCCGGTAAGACCGACTCACCGCAGCATAAAGCGCCGTCTCCGGAGTGGCCTGGAAATCGACCTTCAGGCTTGGATAGAAGCCGTCGTCATTCCCTTCTTTGCCTTCAGTCGGCCAGCCATCTCCAAATTGGGAATAATAAGTATCCATATCGACATAATAATAGCGAACGCCAGGGGTCAGGGTCCACCGGTCACCGAGGTGAATAACATCCTGGACATAGGCTGATTTGACCTTGTATATGATAGGATTCTCATCCGGCCAGCCTAGTTCCTGGTACTCGGCCCCTGCGGTCACGCTGTGGGAGTCGAACAGGTCGATGTCCCGGTACTCGCAGATTATCCCCTTTGTCCTGTCATCAACAAAGTCGTCTTTTGTAAATTTTTTCTCCGGGTCTTCCATTGAGGCGCCTTTGCCATAACTGCTGGTCCAACGCCTGCCCTCGGTCCAAAACCCGTGGATCTTGACAATACCCGGACCCAGGGGCATCTGAAAGATGGCATCCAAATAGGAGGTATGTTTTTTCCACTCCGGACGCAGTGAACCTGTAGTGGGCAACTGGGGCCAGTTGATGTGCCTCAGTTGGTCGGCAGACTTCTTAAATTTGGGATAGTCGTCATCGTAGCGGGCAGCCACACCCGGATCAGGATCATTCGGATCATTGATAACCGGGAAGCCGTAGAGGACATCGGAATACTTGGCACCTACAGTGAAAGTGGCATCACGAGGAAGAAAAAAGCTCAAATGCCCGTTAAGGTTGTCCACTCTCTGAAAGTCGTTTCTGAGATAACCATCCGTGTCTCCTCTACTTGCTGAAAAATGGTAACCCACGACATCGCCGACACCCCCATCAACAGAGCCTGATACGTTGTAGGTATTATACCTTCCATAGCCCCCCTTTAAACTCACATCAGGTTTGGGGTCATCTGTCTTTTTCCCCTTTTTCGTAATCATGTTGATCACGCCACCGATAGCAAAAGGATGAAGCACAGAGTGCCCGCCCCGGATGATTTCAATACTTTCGATATCATCCAAGTTCAACGTGGACCAGTCAACAATGTACCTGCCGTAGTGGCCTGTTTGATTGATCCTGCGACCGTCGATCTCTATGACCATGCGCCCTTCGTTGAGGCCCCGGATGGATACCTCGTCGCCCGGGCTGGCCATCAGCGGATTGGCGCGTTGCACATCGATTCCACCGATTTCGGTCAGCACGTCTGTCAGCGTATTAACCTCACCGGGCCTTTCGAATTCATCCACGTTAATAATGGTCTTCTCGGTTGTTATCTCAACGCCCGGCTGCGGGGCCATCACTGTGATGGTCCCGATATCAATCGGCTCAGGTTCCTTTTCCTTAGCCAATCCAGGAATCGAGATCGTGACCATGATAAAGGCAAGTCCGGTCACAAGAAAAACCTTCCAAAACTGTTTCCATTTCCCCTTTGATTTCATTCCTCTTTTCTCCTCTCTTAGCTACAGTGACACCTGCATCGAAACGGCAAAGCCGGATATCACTTGATGTCGTGCAGGCTGTTTTTTTCCGAACCGATTCGCACCTTGCTCTTCAAGTCAATCCAAACACTATGGTAAGCTCCAAGGGGATATCTGCCTTTAGAAGCAAACCCGGATGTTACGAATTTTAAAAAAGTACTACTATTGGCAAAAAATTTCAACTTTTTTTGGGATGATTAATCTGGATATTTCATATAAGCGCAGGCGAATTTTGTGACGCGGCACAAAAGGCCCTTTTGAGCGTTCAGCAGGCAAGCTGTGATCGTCTTTTCTCAAGCTATGGGTAGGTAGTAACTACCATAGCCAGGCTTGAGACGGCAACGGCGCAAATGATTGCCGGGGTATAAAATTCGAACAAGGAGGCTGGCTGGCAGATTGTCCCTGACAACAGCAGTACTCAAAAAAAAAGGGGGGGGATTCGGTCGGCGTAGCGAAGCAGTACTGTGGAAACTTGGGCAAGGTGGAGAACTGTCAGGTGGGGGTTTTTGCGGCCTATGCGTCGCGGCAATGTCAAATGATCCTCCAGGTCATCACCTGGATCATATCTCTTCGTATAGATCTCAGTCCTCCTGTGGTCCTCCATGACCGTCTTAGTCTCCCTTTTTCAGCTATAAATGACTTAGCATAACTTTTCAATAGGATCCTTGATCAGGCTGATAATTTTCATCCCCGCCCGTCTCGCCTGAGCTCGCGATGGTGGACAGGTCAGAACTACTTCGCGGACAGGTCAAGGAATCAACCTCCAAACCTTTTTGATAAGCTCCCTCCATGTCTTTGACGGCACATGCGGAGGATCAAACATTTCCTTTGCGCAATCCCTCCAAATATCATAAATTAATTATGTAGGAATATTGAGAAAAGGCTATTATCCATAGACAACTGAAGCGGTTCATATACTAATAATCATTATTTTCAGGCTGTTGAAAAAGTCCATCCATGGTCTTTTAAATATCCTGTCCTGGGAATGGGCAGCAGGAGTAAAGACGTATGTCACAGGATATCAGGAATCTTGTTAAACAATATTATCCTAATTTTCCCATCAGATATTGTGGAAAAATATATCATGACACAACTGAATTCATGAATATCGGTTACGGGGATATTATTTGTGTTAATGGACTTCATTATATGGTCCTAAGGGATGAAGTAGAGCGCCGGTTCGGGATTGAAGACCCGAAATTCTGGGTCAAGCGGTGCAAACACCTGGAAACTGGTGAGCGAAAAATCGTAAAACTGGTTTTCTATGAAAAATTCCGCATGAAGCTTGGCGAGGTTGAAATTCTTTGCCATCGGAGCCCTGGAAAAGAATCCAGAATCCTTGACCTGGTAAGGGGTGACATGCGGTTCATGCAGGGAGTTTCATACTATGATGAAAAAAATAATAATGTCAGGGTGCTGGACCTTATCAGAGGGAAAAGTCTGGACATAGTAATCCATAATATTGAAGAAGATCATGAGACCTATTTTCGAAAACATTTTCCCGAGATATTGGAAAAATTCATCGGTGCATGCGAAGCTATAGGGTTTATGCACAGCCATGGGGAAAAGCATGGAGACATTCGCCGTGATCATATCTGGGTCGAATCCGGGACACAGAAATACCGCTGGATCGACTTTGACTATTCATTTGATTTCTATGAAAATCCCTTTGCCTTAGACCTGTTCGGGTTGGGCGGCATTCTTGCCTTTATCACCGGCAAAGGGGATTGCACGGTAGGCTATCTGTTGGAAAGAGGATTCATGAAAGAAGATCTTGCAGGTCTGACCGAGGACGACTTTTCAATCGTTTTTCACCATCGCCTCGTCAACCTGCGCAAGATCTATCCTTATATCCCGGAAAAACTGAACAACATTTTACTTCATTTTTCCAGGGGAACCGATGTGTTTTATGATACCGTCGATGAAATACTTGGCGACCTGAAACCGTGTCTGGACTTTCTGGATTCCTAACGAAACGGCACACGGGGCAACGCCCAGGGAAAACAATTTTAAGAGGAGGAAACCATGGACCCGAAAAAGATTCTCATTGCTGTTGACGCTTCGGAAAACTCATTGCGGGCCGTCGAATACACAGGGGATATGTTGGGCGGCGGTGAAGGATTTCATATTGAACTCTTAACAATTGAACGTTTTCCGGACCGGGATCTGTTTGAAACTGAAGAGGTCTGGAAAACCGAATGCAAAAAACATCAGGCGGCCTATCTGAATTTCATGGCCAAGGCCCGGAAGATACTTTGCGATAAAGGCATTTCAGAAAAGCAAATCTTTAGCCGCTATATAGAAAGCTGTAAATCTCCGCTCAAAAGCCCTCCACTTATCTGCAGCATGGGCACCAATATTGCTCATGAAATAATGGGAATAATCGAAAGCGAAAGATTCGGCACCGTGGTTATCGGCAGACGGGGCGTGTCAAAGGAAGTAGAATTCCTGTTCGGCAGCGTATCGACAAAAATCGTGCATTACTCCAAGGGATGTGCCGTCTGGATTGTCAATTAACTGAATTATCAGGGCAGGGAAGCCCGAGGGTGTATGTTATTTTTCTGCCGATGCGAAGGCAAACCATGACCGCTCTTTTAGGTCCGGGTCATGAAAAGCGGCTATGGTAAAGCCGTTCTCCTTGTAATTGCCTTGGGAATGGCAGACATAGAAACTCCGAGCTGTTGGGCTACTTCTGCCAAGGGAATCCCATAATCCTGTACCAATTGATACGCTATCTGCAGTCTGACCTGTGAGATACAACCGCGCCTTCCCACCCGATTTCGCCGGGCAGTGGCATGAATTGCGGTCTTCGTCCCCGATTACAGCGGCGGGCCCGCTCCCGACTTTCACGGAATTCCCTGTTAAGGACCCGTAAAGGAATAAGTCAAAGAAAAAAATATCAGAAGGATTTAATCCACAAATTTCGCAGATTACACGGATTATTCTAATCATTTGAAGGACAATCGGCAAATAGAATATGCAAACAGTATGTTCGCCACAAACAACCTGTGTTATAGTCCTGCATTGTGCCTTGACCAAGCAATAAAATGCGGCGATATTCTTAATTACGGGCCACTACCGGCAATTCATCCTGCATTAACCAAAACACATATAACGGTATAAGACAAAATGACACTTGAACACATTGAAAAAGAGGTTGGTGATGCACTCAAGATGGGTGAGCCCGGCGGGGTGATAGATCCTGTCCGCCTTGAAAAGGACAGCACGTTCAATTTCCGCTGTTACCCCGGGATATCCTGTTTCAACCGGTGCTGCCACAACGTAAATATTATTCTCACTCCGTACGATATTGTTCGAATCAAGAACATGCTCGGTCTCACAGCGGATATGTTTTTGCAACTCTATACGACACCTGAGATACTTGGCCAAACAGAACTGCCAATTGCCAGACTCAAGATGCTGGAAGAAGAAAGAGGGCGCTGTCCCTTTGTCAGCCCGAAAGGTTGCCGGATCTATTCCGACCGTCCTGTCTGCTGTCGCTACTACCCCATAGGAATTGCAAGCCTCAGACAACAGGATAAGCTCAAAGGAGAGGAAGAGGAATTCTTTTTTGTAGTCAAAGAGGACCACTGCAAAGGATTTAATGAACCCACCGAGTGGACTGTTGACTCCTGGAGAGCAGACCAGGAGGCCGACCTCTATGACTCAATGAATCGCGGATGGCTCGAACTCCTTCTGCGCAAGGCCTCTTTTGGTGAAGGGGCTAAGATGCCTGAAAAGGCAAGGCAACTATTCTTTATGGTCACGACCAACACGGAGCGATTCAGGCAATTTGTCTTTGAGAGCCCTTTTCTTGGCTCATTTGCAGTGGATGATAATACCCTCAAGAAGATCCTGAAAGACGATGTGGCCCTCATGCAGTTCGGGTTTGAGTATCTGAAACACGTGATCTTCGGAGCGGAATCCGACATAATCAGGCTAAAAAAAGACGTGCTTGACAAAACAGTTAAGAAAATCATCAAAAAGAGACGTAAGAAGAAAAAGCCTAAAGTTTAAATGCACATTGCCTGCAGTAATCTCCATTACACTTACCCTGGGGCAGATTTTCCTGTCTTCAGTAATCTTGACTGGTCAATAGAAGGACCTGGTTTTTTTGCCCTGTTCGGGCTTTCAGGAACGGGAAAGAGCACACTGGCAAGGCTTATCAGTGGGGAACTTTCCCCAATACAAGGTGACATTGATATTCCGAATGCCGGGCGCGTCCTATACACCCACAATGCAGAGCGCATACCGGGATGGAATACGGTCGGCGCACATCTCAGGTCTGTGACCCCGGCCTCCAAGACCTCACTACTTACTACTATATTAAAGGATTATGGAATGGAGGCCCATCTGGAAAGCCGCTTTTCAGGGCTGTCCATGGGACAGAAAAACAGAATAAATCTTGCCAGATATCTGGTCCAGGAATTTGATCTGCTGATAGCAGATGAAGTGCTCGCCAATGTGGATGAGCCCACACGGAACCACATCCTTGAAAGATTAAAAACCCTGTTTCCTCAAAAGACATTTATCTATATATCCCATAATGCCCTTGAAGTAGCCCGTTTTTCACAGACTATCCATGTCCTTCCCCACGGCTCCACAGCCGGCACTAATAGAATCCATAAAATAACCGGCCTCGACCAGCAAGAGGGCATGGATACCCCGGAAGAGCTGGTGCAAGAACGAGTCTATGCAATCCTCAGATCCGCAGCAAGCACCAGTGAGCCACGGCCGTGAGAACCCTGAAACGCCTGTTTCAATTCATCTCTATTTATGCAACGGCTTTAGGCCTGCTGTGGGGCGTAAAGATAGTATATGGTTTTTCTGACTACCTGATACCGCCGCCTTTGGAAGTGTTACAGGTGGCTACTCAGAATGGCCTGATATACGTGAAAGCAGTGCTGGATACCCTGGCTGTTGCAATAGCAGGACATATGCTTGCCATCGTACTTGCAACGGTAGTCGGGCTCGTGGGCCGATTGAGTACCTGGCCAGGCAATCTCACGCGCACAGCGGCCTATAACCTCCAGGCATATCCCATTGTGGCAGTTGCGCCCATAATATTCCTGTTCCTGGGTGATGGATTGGCATCCAGGCTCCTCATAGCGGCAATGATATGTTACTTCCCTTTGCTTCTGAGCTTCATAGGTATCTTTGCAAAGCCTGTGGAAGAGGTCGAGCACTTTTTC
>JAUWHV010000088.1 GCA_030605675.1 Deltaproteobacteria bacterium
AAAGGTATATGAACGACTCCAGAGCCTTGGTAAACAGGAAAGACTGGGTGGTCCCCGGATTCCTCCACGAGACTGGACCCTTTACAACACCTCCTCATGGCTGAATTTTTATCTTGGGAGGGACCATCATGGGATTGATGATTGATGATTGATGATTGATGATTGATGATTGAGGAATTGAGGAATTGAGGGATTGAGGGATTGGGTTGTTTGTGTGGGGTTGGGGTAAAATTTAAGTTGACAACAAGGGGGATTGGGTGAATTCATTGGGATGATGATTGTTAAGTCTGTAGAGTCTTCATGAGGTATAAATCGATATGAGTACACTTAAGAAAATCAACCCTTCAAAACGAACAGAGCATATTGCTTATGCCATTAGGGATATCGTGCTGGTCGCTGATAAGAGAAAGGCCGCCGGCGGTGATCTCTTTTATCTTAACATAGGTGATCCTGTGCTCTTTGATTTTCACACACCCAGACACCTCATAGATGCCACCTACAAGGCAATGCTGGATGATCACACCGGGTATTCTGCCTCTGAGGGGGTGCCTGAGGCCATTGAGGCCGTGAGGCAGGAAGCCGTGGGAAGCGGCATAGAGCCGCATGAGATACTGATTACCACGGGCGCCAGTGAGGCTATTGATTTTGCACTCTCCGCTCTGGTGAACAAGGGCGAAAATGTGCTCGTTCCATCACCAGGTTATCCTCTTTACCATGCGCTTCTCAGCCGTCTGCTTGGTGAGCCCAGGCCTTATTTGCTGGACGAAGACAATGGCTGGCAACCGGATATTGATCACATAGAGAAACAGATAGATGAAAACACACGGGCAATTGTGATCATAAACCCCAATAATCCCACAGGTGCAGTGTATAGTGAGGACACCCTGCGCCAGGTAATAAAAATTGCAAGGCATCATAACCTGGTAATTCTCAGCGACGAGATATACGACAAACTTATCCTGAACGGCCAGCGCCACATCAGTACAGCCTCATTGGACAAAGAGCTCCCTATAGTAACCTTTAACGGCCTTTCCAAGTGTTATCTTGCCCCTGGTTTCCGTATCGGATGGTCCATAGTAAGCGGGGCGCCTGAGCTTGTGGGGGATTACACCGAGGCCATGAAAAAGCTTGTGAGGGCCAGGCTCTGCGCCTCGCACCCAAAGCAGTTTGCAATATCACCCGCCCTGAACGGCGACCATATCCATATTAAAGAGATGACAGAAAAACTGATTCGACGCAGGGACCTGACAGTCGAAAGGCTAAATGCCATTCAGGGCATATCCTGCCAGAGACCTGACGGGGCATTCTATGCCTTTCCCAGGATCGAAGAAGATGTGGATGACAAGGAATTTGTAAAGGGCCTCATCCGTGAGACCGGTGTGGTCGTGGTACATGGCAGCGGCTTTGGTCCCCTGCCTGAGACTCCGCACTTCCGTGTGGTCTTTCTTCCTCCTGAAGATATCTTAAATGAGGCATATGACAGGTTAGAAGGATATATGAGGCAACATTTCAGCTAGTTTCCATCCAGAATGACCTTTGAGCGGATCATAAGGACCCGTAAAAGAATAACTCCTACGTGGGAAATAATCAAAACCTATTTCCTTTACCCTATACTCCTCATGGATGCCGGCTTGCCATATTGATGCGTTTTTCATGTTCTACTTTTCTATCATAGGCCTTGTTGATTTTTGCGATCAGGTCTTCAGTATCACAGGGTTTGCTCAGATAACCATAGGCGCCAAGCTTCATTCCTTCTATGCCCGATTCCCTGGACGCATGTCCAGTTAACATGATCACCTCGGTAAGTGGCCTTATCTTCTTGATTTCCCCCAGGGTCTCGATCCCGTCCATACCAGGCATAAGCACGTCCAATATGACCACATCAAAATCGTGTTCAATCGTCATTTCAAGGGCGTTTTCACCACTTAAGCAGATTGTTACATCATACTGATAGCTTATCAAGCGCCTTGAGAGAAATTCCAAGAACATTTCTTCATCATCAACTAGTAATAGCCTGGGTTTCATCCTTAGTCCTATGTTCGAAAATTGTTCCTACCTAAACATTCATGACGGGGGTCTCGTCACCCCCGAGTCTGTGTTCGTCTGTGTGTGTCTGTGGCTAACTCAAAGAGCATTTTCACGGTGAATCCTGCATGTCAGGCCTATAACTTGGCCTGGCCTCCTTTTCCCATCCTCTGAAACTCAATACCATAGTCGCTCATCTTTTGGCGAAGGGTGCGGGGTTTAATCTCCAAAAGTTCAGCGGCCCTGGCTCTCTGTCCTTTCGTCATCTCTAAGGCCCTCAGAATAATGGTTTTTTCCAGCCGTTGACGTGCCTTTCGCAATGGCTCAATAGGACCATGGACTGCAAAATCGAAAGATGATACGCTTGAATTATGGGACTCTTGCCCCGGATTCTCCCCAGGATCAAAGGTCACTACGTCCATAGCATCCTCTGGAAAATCACTAACAGTGATTAGAGGTCCTTGGGCCATTAGAAACATTCTTTCCATTATGTTCTTAAGGTGTCTAATATTCCCCGGCCAATCATAAGACATCAAGTATTCCATGGCATCAGGGGAAACAGATACCCTGGGTTTTTTATATAGTTTGGCAAATCTTTCCAGGAAATTATTCACCAGATGAGGAATTGCTGCCTTCCGTTTCCTTAAAGGAAGAAGGTTAATCGGGATCACCTTCAGGCGGTAGTAAAGATCCTTTCTAAAACGCCCTGCCCTGACTTCTGTTGTCAGATCCTTGTTTGTCGCCGCAACAATACGAACGTTCACCCTGATGGGTACCTCTCCTCCGATTCGACAAAAGCAGCCATCTTCCAGTACCCGCAGAAAGTTCACCTGATTAGACAGTGAAATCTCCGAGACTTCATCTAAAAAGAGAGTTCCATTATTGGCCTGCTCAAATCTCCCCCTGGTTTGCCTGACAGCACCTGTAAAGGCTCCTTTTTCATGGCCGAATAGTTTGTTTTCAAACAGCTCACCGGAAAGAGTACCGCAGTTTACCGGCACAATAGGTTTGTCCCTCCGGTTGCTTTTTTGATGAATGATGCGGGCCACAAGCTCTTTTCCAGTTCCGGACTCCCCGGAAATTAAAATATTGGCGTCAAATTTGGCAATCTGTTGCACGGTTCTGATCACCGAATGCATATGCTCGCTTACTACGACAAACTCTGGGAATAGGTCCGGCTCGATTTGACCGTGTAACGCAATCTTATGAGGCCTCATCTTATCTTCGCCTTTTCTCGCTGCCTGCCTGCCGATTGCCCGAATCCCACAGAAGGATAGGGTAATTGACTGTTTCTCTTTAAATTAAAATTAGTAGCAGATGGGCAAAAAAATGTCAAAAACTATTTTGCTTCAAACTTTTCGGCATAAATATGCCGATTCATAAACGGCTGGAGTTTTCTGCAAATAGTACACAAATGCTTAAAAATCAATATGTTAGCAAATAGCAGGTAAACATCCAAGGATCTGGCACATCGCTTGCTCAAATTAAGAAGTCACTGAGTAGGTAGAAGGTAGAAGGCTCAAGTATGTCAGCCTATCACCTTCAGCCTTCTACCTAAAGAGCTATATATATGTCTGAAAAACGAATTAAAGATCTGATGCTTGATGTGTTGGCACTTGAACGTATATCGCCGCAGACAAAGGTGGCAGAAGCGGTCAAGTTGCTGAATGAAAAACAAAAAGGTAGGTGTCCTTCGTCCTTGCTGGTGGTTGACGAGGCGGAAGACGAGGAAGAGATCCTGGGAATGCTCACTATTGATGATATTATTGCTCATATGGAGTTTTCTACAAAGGCCACCGAAGAGCTTCCTATCTTCTGGCAGGGTCAGTTTTTGGAGGAATGTGAGATTATACTAAAAAGGCCCGGCAGTGAAATCATGTCGCCGGTAATGCATGTTATTCATCAAAACGGTACCCTCATGGAAGCTGTCCATCTCATGACTTCTCACAAGATCGATTGGCTCCCTGTCGTGGAAGGGGAAGCTGTCGTAGGAATTCTTTTAAAGGAAGACCTGTTTAAAGAAATCGTGGCGGCAGCCACATCTGAAGTTCCAGATTTTCCTTAAACCCTGAACAAGGAACCTTTGAACCTGTGAACGCTTAGGACCCGTAAAGGAATAAGTCATTGGAATTCGCGCTCAGATTTAGGGAAGAGTTATTCCTTTACGGATCCCTACTATCCCAACGGCCCTGGTCAGGTCACAGTGAGCAGCTCTGCTACCACTGCATCCGCCTTTGTCAAAAGCCTTCGTACCATAGTGGTTGCTCCAGTGGCCTGGTTTTCAGCAAGCAGAAGGGTCTTTAGGCCAAGGGGGACGATTTCTCTGTGGCATTTGGACATGGCCATTATGAGCGCAGCCAAGGCGCTCAGGGCCTGATCCAGTTCAGGATTAGTCTGGAAATTAACGGCTCGAAGTCGTCTCAAAAGATAGGCCACACAGGCGCTGAGCAATGCGTAGGCCTGAATTTTGTTCAGTTGTTCTGTATCAGGAGCATCTCCCTCAAGCAGAATCCGATGTGCATCCCACTTGGCAAAGAGCTGATGGTACTCTATGAATTTTGTGGCTGCGTCAGAGCCGACATGGCCTGAGAGTATTACAAACAGGGTCTTTTCATCCAGCTCCTCGCCGCAGGCGTTAAGCGTATGGGAAGCATAGGTCCACGAGCGAGGAGACGACCATGCCTGTGACTCCATGGGGGTCCCCAGAAAGTATTCAGGATAGTGTTGCAGAAAGGTGATAACATCCTGACGGAGTCCCATTTGCATGGCAAAGTCCCTTGTCCATTGGTCAACGTCCGGCCGCAGGTCCACAAAGAAGATCCGGTTGGCAACCGGGGCCAGGATTTCATGAAAGTCCGCCCGATCCGTTGAACGATTACCTGCAAGTACCATGGCTACACGCTCAGGCAACCGGTGGTCATGAATGGTGCGGTATGTCAGCAACTGAAAGAGGTAGGCCTGGATCTGGCGATTACATAAGTGGGCATCATCCAGGAAGAGGATAATAGGGACATTCGAGTTGGCAGGCGCTATTTCAAGCACATCGAAATTGAAGATCTCCGGGCAGGACCAACGGACCTGCTTGCCATTCCCGGCATCTTGAACCATAGGCAAGCCTGTGATCTGTTCCAGCATCAGAGTGGCCATATAGACCACCTTGAGCCCGTATCCCTTCTGTTGGCAGAACTGGCGCATGAGATCGGATTTGCCTATCCCGGGCGGGCCGGACAGCCAAAGTATGGACCAGGTCCGGCCGGTCAGGCCTGAATCTGTGTGGCGAGTGATATAGGGTATGGTCTCTGAAAGGGTTAAACCGGTATTCATATACAATCCCTCACTGGATATTTATGACCTTTCCACGGAGTCCTTTTGGCACTGTCTTGCCGGTGTTCAGATATATTCGGGGTAGCCATGGAGGTAATAAGTCCTGACAATCAGGGATATCACTTTCCATGTCTGTAAAGGCCAAATAGACTGAAACAGGCTCCTCGCTTCGACAACGTGTATAATCGGTTATTGCGTCAAAGACCTGTCTGTGTGATGTACCCCCACAGTGTCGCCGGATTCTCAGTTCTCCCAGATCGCTCTGGCCGATAGTCTTAAACTCCTGTTGCCACCGAATTTCCGTATCGTGTTTGATGACAAGAATACGGCGATAACGTTCCTTGACCTCTTGCAATACTGCAAGGATTCTTGCAAGATCCGAATCATCTACAGAGGCGGATTCGTCTATGCTGATCACAATTGTCCCGGGTACAAACTCATCAGTAGGGGCCGGCAAATAAGGGATTTTGCCGGTGTTGGCCAGCCAGGTAACCCTGGGCCGGCCCCATGCTATTTCGGCAGAGCGGTCCAGTGCCAACCGCAGGGAATCGCGCAGGATTGCCTCCCAGTCAGTGGTTGGCCCGCAGAGCAAGGCCATGACGGCCTTGGCATGCAGGGAGCCGTGACCCCGAAGTACCTCACGGAAGAGGTGGCGGGAGAGCTGAAGGGCGGATTCCCTTGCCTCCTGTTGTTTTTTGTCGCGGTCAGAACGGGGATATATGGGGCTCTGTCCAAAGACGTCGTCCCGGCTGACTCCTTCCTCTTCCTCTTCCTTTTCCTTACGAAAATCTCCTTTACCTTCGCCCATTCCATCGACTTCAGGAGACGGTATTTCCAACCGGTTCTGCTCTATATCCTTCTTTTTGTAGCGAATACGCGAACGTACAAGGTAAGGTCTGCCGATAAAGCGTCGCAGCCCCATCTCGAGAGCACCCATCTCCTTTACAGACAGGTCGCGAGGTGGTGATATATCAACATTGGCTGACTCGCATAGCAGCCCATAGATCTCCTCTTCCAGGAGGTTTTTGAATTCGGGATTGTAGTGAGCCGGGTTTTCTCCACTAAATATCCAGCGGGTCTGGTAAGGGACCATTTTTGGATCAAAGATCGAGCGAAATTCGTCAAGTAGTCCGTTTATCATATAGTCCGTGGACAGAACCCACAGCTCAGGATCACGGTTGCGTCTTCGCTGATCATGCAAAAAAAGGACATGACATATTTCATGCAGGAGAAGAAATGTCACTGTTCCTTCTATATCAGGCTTATTAAGGAAAGGGCTTTGGCGGTTGATGTAAAAGCAGTCCTCTGTGCGAAGCACCCGGATGTCCTCATCCAGGTCCAAAAAGCGGATTTCAAAATTGAGAAGTGCAAGCCCAAGGGGCAGGGCATTGGGATCTCTCAGAATTCCTGCCTGTATTCGCTGAAGGAACTCTGTCTCTTTTT
>JAUWHV010000079.1 GCA_030605675.1 Deltaproteobacteria bacterium
CTCGACAATAACATAATCTGGGACAAATGCTCGGTTAATTCCTGTTATGGACAAATCCAATAGTCCCGCTATTTTGCATGGATAATTCCTATTTGATTTATTGATTATCATGATATAAAGATTGTCATGGACTCCTTTGTGAAGTTCATGACAGCCCCTTAAGACGCTCCTGCCTGCATTCAGTGGATGAGGGAAAATCTTTTAGGGTGAACAATTTCCACAAAGATAGGCAAAACGTAACTACTTAGGTGGATAGACTGAAGGTGGAAGGCTGAAGGATTTTAAGCATTTCGCAACGCTCAAACGCCCTAAGTTTCGTCCCTAAGAGTCTTCAGTCTTCAGCCTTCAACCTGAATAGTTACGGCAAAACTACATCAAGAGGAAAGGAGTAGGGAGATGCATCGAATTGTTAAAATTTTGTTTGTTTTCATGGTCTGTATTTTCTGGGCAGGGAGTTCTGCCTGGGGAGGATTCAAGTTCGGAATTGATGACCAGATTGGTGTGGGAAACCATGGCGTTTCGCAGGCCAAGGAATACGATAGGGAAGATCCGCTAATCGATATTCTGATTCGTAAGGGTATCCTTACCGAAGAGGAGGCGAAAAAAGTACAGAAAGAGGCGGTTGTGCTGGAAGAACAACGCCGGCAGGAGGTACAGGAGGCAGCGAAGGAAATTAAAAACAAGCAACTCGGAGGGGAAATCGGCTGCTGGACACAGGTCTGGTATCAGTATGTAGAGCACGGAAAGAAGGATGGCGGAAACCTTAACGATTTTATGGCGCGGAGATTTTACCTGTACCTGAAAGGCGATGTCACTCCTTATTTCAGCTTCTTCACTCACATCGCTGCTGACCGGATTGGACAGGACGGATTGGACAGGCCTTCATTGGGGCTTGGAAGCGGCATTGCATTCCGGGACCTCTGGATTACCTTCAAGCTGGACGAGGCCTTTAAGATTCAGATGGGACGAATGTATGTCCCACTAACCCGCAACTACGGCACAACATCAACCAAGGCACTTCTCACCACTGATCTACCGTTTCTTCAGGGTGGTATTCGCGGAAATATCTTTTATGCCCAGAAGGTAGGTCGAGATGACAGTGTTGTCCTGTGGGGAAATCCTCTGGACGGCCTCATTCAATACAGGTTTATGGTCGGCGAAGGGGTTGAGAACGACGACAATCCTGATGACAACCTCCGCTTCGCAGGTCGTGTGGCCGTCAGTCTCCTTGAACCTGAAAAAGCCTGGTTCAACAAGGGCACATATCTTGGGAAGAAAAAGGTCCTGAGCCTTGGCTTCGGCTACGATACCCAGAATGATCTGACTTTGAATGGCCGCGAGGACCAGGACAACCGCGTATGGACCGCGGATGTCTTCTTTGACCATCCGCTGGGAGAGGGTGCCGTAACTGTAGAAGCAGCCTATATTGACATTCAGAACTGTACTCAGAACCTTAATTACTCCGAGTTGAGAGCCGGCGAAGACGCCAAGAACTGGTATATCCAGGCCGGATATCTCCTGCCCTGCCAGATAGGTCCGGGCCGTATCCAGCCCTATGTACGATATGAAACAGTTGACGTTGACGTGCATGACAAGGACGATTCGGATTATGCGAGTGCCGGGCTCAATTACTATATTAAGGGGAACAATGCCAAGATCAGCATGGACTACACCTATGTTAATAATGGACGTATCAAGAACGACCAGAGTATTGCGACCTTCCAATTAGCTGTCGGGTTCTAACGCCGGCCGATTAGAAATACTTGCTGCGTAACCGTTCATTCCCCTCGCAATGGCGGGAGTGAACGGTTATAAGGTTACATCCTTTTTAAATTCAAAAATAAAAAAAAGAAGATTTTGATAAAATGCCATTCAATGTTACTGGAATAGTCAAGGATCTTGCCCTTAGATACGGATGGGGGGTCAGGCTATCCAGGGGAATGATTTGGGAGATCTGGGAGGAGATCGTAGGTCCCCAGGTTTCGATCCACGCGTGGCCGGAACGCTTCACGGAGCGAGACATCCTGGTAGTCGTGGTTTCTGATTCAGTTTGGATGCAGCAGCTCTGCTTTCAAAGGCAGCTCTTTATTGATGGGCTGAACGTACGCTTACCATCCGGGACCGAGATTAAGGATATCAGGTTTGTTTTGGGTGACGTTGCAGAGGTCAGGTCCAGGTGGATTTCCCATAAGATGCCGAAGAAAGACATGCTGAAAAAAGGAAAGGTCCAATTCCCGAAACGTGCATTGGATGCTGCAAATGACATGATGGAACCTGTCCGGGATCAGGAGCTGAGGCAGGCAATGAAGGACCTTTACCTGAAAGATTCTGAACGAAAATAAATGTTCACACGCCTTGGTAGTCGGCAGACTTTCAGCCGCTGGCAAATTGCAATCAAAAATCTGTGCCCTCCATGAAACGAAGTACGCTTTAGTCGGAACAACCACAAATTTGTTAGCGTTCATCGCAGATGACTATCCAGAAGTTGCCA
>JAUWHV010000023.1 GCA_030605675.1 Deltaproteobacteria bacterium
TTCTCAAGCACACCGTGCAGGTGCCCCAGGTGCAGCTTGCCGGAAGGCCTCATGCCACTGAGTATTCGTTGTTTTGCCTGTTCACTCATAATGGCTCACATCAAAGTACAGTTCCTAATAGGAGTTTGTTCAGATAGAGGATCAGCGGGACGATAACGCGGCCGGTTACTCCTGTAAAGACCAGCACCAGAATCAGCAAGAAACCATAGCGCTCAAACTTCTCGAAAGAGCTTGCCATGTCAGGGGGAAGTATACCCATAAGGACCTTACTGCCGTCGAGAGGCGGGATGGGAAGGAGATTGAACACAGCAAGCCCTATATTAATCTGCACACTCACATATGCCATGTATAGAGCCGGACGCATGAAAAAGCCCGACGTCTCCCAAAACGACCCCAATACCTGTCTCAACAAAACAGCACTCAATATTGCCAGGAGGATATTGGCCCCGGGACCTGCCAGTGCAACCCAGATCATGTCATTTTTGGGATTCTTGAAATAACCGGGGTTGACCGGTACAGGCTTTGCCCAACCTATGGTCTGAGTAAGAAAAAATACCATTGTACCGACTGGATCAAGATGGCGAATAGGGTTAAGGGTAAGGCGTCCCATAAGCTTTGCAGTGGGATCACCGAGGCGATAAGCCACCCACCCGTGGGCCATCTCGTGCACGGTAACAGCAAGAAGTATGGGTGGCGTGAGTATTGCGAATCTCTGAATTATAGCAGCAAAATCCATAATTCTTCTAATATACTACAAATATGTCCAAAGCTCATCTATTCCTCAATTCCGTTTTGTGTCTATATCGTGTTCTTCTGGTTTAAATTTAATTTTTGCAATTCTGATTGATCCAAAAATTCCCGTCTCACCAACTTGATCTCGTCTTCCCTGTACCTGACCTCTCCGTCCAGTCTGGCCTCAAGCAGGCGATGGAGTATTGTCCGGAAAAGAGGGCCTGGCTCCTGGCCCATATTTTTTAAATCATCTCCTGTAAGCATGGGTTTTACGTTATATAGTTCTGTGATATACCTGGATATAGCCTGCCGGGCGTCTTCGTTCTCAGTAATTGAAAGGATATGGAGGAGGAGATCAATATCCAGGCCTTTCAGCAGCCAATAGACCTCACTGGCCTTCATAAAAGATCGCCTGGAAAGAAGACCAAGGGCCTTTAATGCAACTTTACGTCCTTCTACAAAGATATTCCTCTTTGAGCCAACAATGCCCAGGCGGTCTACAACTTCTTGAATTTCTGAAAATTTCAGCCCTTCAAAAAGCGCCAGCAGATAAACCACCCACTTTCTCGGCCTCTGTGGTCTAAAGAGCAGATCATACCAGGCCAGGACATCGTAGGACCGGGTAAGGACTCCTTCTTCCTTTGGTCCTAATCGAATGCTTTGATGAATCACTTTCAGTAAGCCTAGACCGGCCAGCCTTTTGATGGCAGACCTCGGATCCGGCTCCTTCAATATCAGTATGAGTTCGGCAAGTAAACGCTTTCCGGAAAGTCTTGAGAATAAGTCGAGACGCACGGCATTCCGGATCAACCTCAATGTCTGCTTGCCTATTCTGAAACCGTATCGTTGCTCAAAGCGGACTGCCCGGAAGACCCTGGTCGGGTCTTCAACAAAACTCAGGCTGTGGAGGATCTGTATAATATGGTCTTTGAGATCCCTCTGGCCTCCAAAGAAGTCTATCAACAACCCGAATTCCTTCGGATTTAGCTTAATAGCCAATGTGTTGATGGTAAAATCCCGCCGGAACAGATCTAACTTGGTGGACGAAAGGGCGACTGTGGGCATGGCAGCCGGATACTCGTAGTATTCCCACCGGGCTGTTGCCACGTCCACTTTAAAGCCGTCAGGGAAGATCACAACCGCTGTCCCGAACTTTTGGTGGGCACGAACCCTTGCTCCGAACCGGTTAGCAAAGGCCCTGGCAAAGGCAATTCCATCTCCCTCAACTACCAGATCTATATCCAGGTTGGGCTTTCTTAATAACAGGTCCCTCACAAAGCCACCTGCGACACAGATATGAAAACCCTCAGCCTCTGCCACTTCCCCTGCATTCATCAATAGATCAAGTATATGGGAGGGGAGCTTTTCCCTCAGCAAAGAGACAACGTTCTTGCGCTGTTCCTTTCCTGACAGCAGAGCTTCAGGTCTTCTTGCAGCATCTCCACTCAATATCTGAAGGAGATCCGTCCTGGTGATTACTCCTTCTACATGTCCTTTATCCACTACAGGGACAAAACGCTGACGACGGTTGACAATAAGCTCCTGGACTTTGGCAAGACTGTCCTCCGGATAGATGACCTCGAAATCCGTAGTCATGTATTCACGTACCGGCAGGTCTGAGAGACCATGATATATTGCCTTCTCCACTGTCCTGCGGGAAATGAGGCCCAGGACCTTTTTTTCATGGACTACAGGCAAAACAGTGATGCCATAGCGCGTTAATTTATTATTGACCTGGGAAAGAGTAGTATCCGGCAGGACCGAGAGCACCGGATACGACATAATGTCTTTTACTTTAGGCTCTGTTCCGAGCTGCCTGTGAAGTTCGGTGAAAAGGCGCTCTTCAGCCTCAGCCAGAGTCAGTCCCTTTAACGTGGCAGAAGCAGCCATGGGGTGGCCTCCTCCACCGATTGCCTTCAGCACCTTCCCTACGTCAACTCTCTCGTCCCGGCTGCGGCCCACTATCAATACTTGATCCGCCATAAGTGCCATGGTAAAAATTACGTGGAGTTTCTCCATATCCATTAGTTCGTGAGCCAGGACAGCGAAGTCTTCCACATAAGCCGGCGATGATGTCTTTGCCAAGGTGACAGGGATGCCGGCCAGAGTATAAGTGGCTGCGGTGTTCAAAAGATCGTTCAAGAGCTCTACATGTTCGGGGGTTAACCTGTGTCCGAGGAGTTCGGAGATTGCCTTGAGGTCAGCCCCTTTCTCAAGCAGCCAGGCAGCCGCCTCCAGATCCTCGGAAGTGGTGGAGCTGAAAGTAAAAGAGCCTGTGTCCTCATATATACCCACTGCCAGAAAGGTTGCCTCATCCGGACTTATATCCAGCCCTTTTTCTCTCAGGAGCCGGATCATCAGGGTCGTGTTTGCGCCCACCGGCCTAAAAAAGGTCTTAGAGGCTTTTATGTCCCCGCTGGAAGGGGGGTGATGATCGAATACATGGACTTCAACATCAGGCCTTTCCAGAAGCGAAGCCAAAGGACCGATACGGCTTTTCTGCCTGGTGTCTACAACTACCAGAAGTTTGACTTTGTCAAGATCTATGTCTTTTAAGCGTTTTACGTTTATGAAGTAACTGCTCGACAGCAGGAGAAAGTCCCGCAGGTCCTTCTCCTGGGAACCGGGCAGCACGATTTGAGCCCCGGGATAAAGTTTGCTTGCGGCCAGGGAAGAGGCCAGGGCATCAAAATCCGCATTGAGGTGGGAGGTGATAATGGTGGTGGGAAAATCTGTTGAAATTTCGGCCAAGGAAGTCCTTTAAAATTTGCCACCTGTGCGGTTAAGAAATTATTCAAAATCAATCACGAAAACACGAAGGTGCGAAAACACGAAACAAAAACCTGACCAGGATAAACCTGACCAGTGCCTTAAGTGAACTAAAATTTGAAGTGCCTTAAGTTAAGGCACTTCAAACTCAATCAACTTGATAGTATAGGAATTTCCTTTTTTTTGACAGGATCAACAGGATAATCAGGATAAATGAAAATCATGTAAATCTTGTTCATCCTGTCAGAGAAGTCCTGCCGAAGGCGGCTAAGTTCAAAATATTCTACTTACAAAACCATCAAGTAAAAATCACAGAATCACTTGCCGACCTTATGTGGATTGACAGTAAGAACCGGGCAATTGGCCCCTTTGACAACGCCTAATGCTACGCTGCCAAACAGGATCTTCTCCAGCCCCTTTCTCCCATGGGTCCCGATTATGATCATATCCGCCCCGGTCTTATCGGCGTGTTTTATGATCTCTTCCGCCGCATCGCCCACCGCAACTGCTGTGTCAACATCCAGACCAGCCAATTTCTCTACCACAAACTTATTCATGGCTTTCTCGCCGCCCTTGATGAGTTCGTCTTCAAAGTTAGAATACCAAGCGGTGCCCATTTCATAACCAACAAAATCCGATGAGCCTCTCACCACGTGAACAAGCTCTATCTTTGCCCCCAGCTTTTCTGCCATAAGTTTCACAATAGGCAAAACCTTAAGGGCGCTTTCATAAAAATCTACAGGGAACAGTATCTTTTTGACTTCTACCATCGGCCATCCTCCTTTTGGTCATTTCAAATTTCTGACTCGATCAAAATACCTTGTCTACGGTTGCTTCAATTTTTTTATCTGACTATACAATGTACACAGACAGATCATGGCGACGCATGTCTAATTATCCCTAATACCTCAAAAATTTTGCAATTTCAACCTGAAATATCTTGAACGAATCACTTTCCACTGTGTAATCGTAGTAAATTTAACTTTTAGCAGTTGTTGACCCAATGTCAAGCTTGCCGCCATAGTCTGCGGCTCCTATAATACCTCCCACAAATATTTGTAAGGAATCCTTGACCAGAGGACCAGGCTTTCAAGATTAAAATAAAGACATGTGGAGCAATAAATGGGCTTAACAGCAACGGAAAAAATCATAGGTGCGCACCTTGTGGAAGGTGAAATGACTCCAGGGAGCCAGATCGCAATCCGCATTGACCAGACTCTTACTCAAGACGCCACGGGCACCATGGCCTACCTGGAATTTGAGGCCATAGGCATACCCAAGGTCAAGACAGAGCTGTCGATAAGTTACGTGGACCACAATTTGCTGCAATCCGACTTCCGGAATGCTGATGATCACAGGTTCCTCCAATCTATGGCCGGCCGCTACGGCATCCATTTTTCCAGTCCGGGAAACGGCATATGCCATCAGGTACATCTTGAGCGGTGTGCTGTTCCCGGCAAGACACTGCTGGGATCAGACAGTCACACTCCGACAGCCGGTGGATGCGGGATGCTCGCCATAGGTGCGGGTGGTCTTGATGTGGCCATGGCCATGGCCGGGCAGCCTTTCTACTTGAGAATGCCATATGTCACAGGTGTCTGTCTCACAGGAAAGCTTTGCCCGTGGGTCTCGGCAAGGGACGTCATCCTGGAGTTACTCCGTCTGATGACAGTAAAGGGCGGTGTGGGAAAGGTCATTGAATACTTTGGACCCGGTGTTGCCACGCTATCTGTAACTGACAGGGCTACAATAGCAAACCTTGGAACTGAGCTGGGGGCTACGAGTACAGTCTTTCCTTCTGATGAGATGACCAGGAGCTTCCTTGTCAGCCAAAAAAGAGAAGGTGCATGGCAAATCCTTAAAGCCGACCCGGATGCCGTATATCATGAAACAATCAATATGGATCTCTCTTCTATCGAGCCAATGATAGCCTGTCCATCCTCCCCGGACAACGTGGTACCCGTGCGAGAGGTGGCCGGACAGCCGGTATCCCAGGTCATAATAGGTTCCTGTGCCAACTCATCATTCAGGGACATAGTAGTTGCTGCCAAGTCCCTTGAATCCAGGGAAATACACCCATTTGTGAGTTTTGAGATAAATCCGGGGAGCCGGCAGGTATTGGAAAACGCCGATATGGCCGGGGCTTTGCACACATTGATCCACGCCGGGGCCAGAATACACCAGTGCGGCTGCCTGGGATGCATTGGGATGGGACAGGCCCCGGCCACAGGAACCATCTCTTTGAGGACCTTTACCCGCAACTTCTCCGGAAGAAGCGGCACAAAGGACGACCGGGTATATCTGTGCAGCCCGGAAACCGCTGTTGCATCCGCGATACAAGGGGTGATTACAGATCCGAGAGATCTTGGGCAAGCCCATGAAGTATCGCTTCCTGAGACGTACCTTATTAATGACAACGGGATAATCCCTCCCCCTGAGGACGGCTCGAACGTATCAGTACTGCGCGGCCCCAACATAAAACCTCTTCCGGAGTTTGAGCCTTTGCCGGAAGACTTGAAGGCCGAGGTACTCCTCAAAGTGGAAGACAACATAACCACTGACCATATTATGCCTGCCGGGAGCAAAATATTACCACTCAGGAGCAACGTGCCTGCTATCAGTGAGTATGTCTTTTCTGCCATTGATCCGGAGTTTTCCTCAAGGGCCAAGGAGGCAGGTAATGTGATCATAGTCGGAGGGGAAAATTACGGCCAGGGCTCCTCCAGGGAGCATGCCGCCCTGGCACCAAGGTACCTTGGTGTACGTGCCAAACTGGTAAAGAGCTTTGCCAGAATCCACAAGGCAAATCTTATAAATTTCGGCATCCTGCCACTTACCTTCATGTATCCGGATGACTATGATCGGATTGAGCAGGGAGACGCTGTTAATATCCCAGGTCTGAGGACTGCATTGCTGGCAGGCTCAGACACGGTGTCAGTAGAAGTCGAAAAGGACAAAACAATACAGGCCTGCCTGGAGTTGTCTGAAAGAGATCGCCTGATACTGGCCTCAGGCAGCCTTCTTAACTGGGTAAGGGCCAGGATTGAGGCATGATTCTCTCTTCAAAAGACAAGGTTATGGAAATCCGTCAACCCGGGACCGGAATAATGGCCAGGATAAGGGTGCCCGGATCGAAGAGCATCACCCAGCGGGCCCTGGTGGTCGCCTCTTTAGCTGAAGGAAAGAGCGAGCTGAAAGGCCCTTTAGACAGCGAAGACACCCAATTTCTTAAAAACGCCCTGTCCTGTTTGGGAATTTCCATAAAGGATAAAGGAACTGACTGGACAGTTGAGGGCCAAGGCGGAAGGATTTTGCCTGTCAGCCAGGACCTCTATCTTGGTAACAATGGTACAGGGATACGCTTTCTGACCTCTCTTGTAGCCCTCGGTCAAGGCACTTACAGGCTCACAGGTACAAGACGAATGGCCGAAAGACCCATAGGGCCTTTGCTTGAGGCACTGAGGGCCTGGGGAGCTGAGGCAAGGAGTGTTGAGAACACCGGTTGCCCTCCTGTAGAAATCAAGGCACATGGACTTGAGGGCGGAGAAACCCTGCTCTCTGCCTCGAAGAGCAGTCAGTACCTTTCCTCTCTGCTGCTCGTAGCTCCAATTGCCAGGAATCCGGCCAAGATCACCCTGGACGGCCTCCTGGTATCCAGACCTTATGTAGATCTCACCCTGGCCGTTATGGCCGCCTTCGGAGTAAAGGTGCAGGACGAAGGTGACTCTTTCCTTGTGCCTCATATGACTTATAAGGCAAAAAAATATCAAATTGAGGGCGATGCATCAAGTGCCTCCTATTTCTGGGCAGCCGCAGCAGTCACAGGGGGTAAAATTACAGTGGAAAACATACCACAGGACGCCCTACAGGGCGATGCGGCTTTTGCTGACCTTCTGGTCGGCATGGGTTGTTCTGTTAAAAAAGATCCAGGGGGAGTTACGGTCCAGGGGCCTTCTTGTGGTGCGCTTAAGGCCATAGAAGTGGACATGGGACGATGGCCTGATATGGTCCCGACCCTTGCCGTAGTTGCTGCCTTCGCATCGGGTACAACTGTCATCAAAAATGTAGCCCACCTGAGAATAAAAGAGACAGACAGACTGAAGGCAGTGGCACAGGAACTCTCCAAGATAGGGGCAACAGTGAAAGAGCTGGAGGACGGGCTCATAATTGAGGGGGCCCGGGACATGCTGCGCGGATCCATGATAGACACTTACGACGATCACCGGATAGCCATGGCCTTTGCAGTGGCTGGACTGAGAGTCCCTGGTATCAGGATCAAAGATCCTGACTGCGTCCGGAAGTCCTTTCCATCTTTCTGGCAACATTGGCAAGAGATTACAGGGTAAACTCACAAAATGTGCCCTATTGCCCCATAAACGCTAAGTTGTAAAGATGTTCATCTTTTATCGGATCACAGTTTGCATATATAATAAATGGATTGTTCAGTTGTTTTTTATAACTAATGGAAATAACAGGATAAGTGGAGATATATGTATTATGATATGTGATCATTATGCAGGAAAAAGCCTTCAATCAGTTCAGAATACATGTATGATAAAACCTACATCCAAAGATTTAATATTTGATTTTTCTTCGACCGGATCTTCTATTTGTATGAACTGTTCTAATTTAAAAAAATGCCAAGTGGCTTTCCTGCTAAACGTAGCTGTGACAAATTGCACCTACTTTAAAGAAGACGCTTTTTTATTTGGGGAACCACTGGACGATTTCGCCATAGCACACGAGTCACTCAGTCTTTAATAATTTGAGCGATTAGCTATCCATAAATCACAGATCTTCTTTCCCTGGATTTGCTCATTCATGTGAGCTTGGACCACATTAAAAATCTCTGCGATTTTTTCCGATTCAGGCAGGACATCACGGATCATTTCCAGATAGCCCCTCTCCTGAACACATTGGAAGGTTTGCACAAAGTTGATATCATAGATCCACCCAATTTGAAGAAGCTTAAAATCATTTAGATTTTTAAGATGCGTAACATTTACGATCCTTCCGTCCATCAAATCCCTATAGACATCACTTGAAATCCCCGGGGTGTCGGGAAGGCCAAGCTCAATTGCAGCATTTCGTTTTCTATCTTTCCGACGGTAGTAATCAGTAACCACCCGCCATATATCCAGTTTGTCGGCATCACGCAGCAATTTTGTAAATAACAGGCATTTTTCCGTCTCTTTTTGAGGTAGAGCAAAACGGTTATGGTATAAGATTGCTCGCAGAATCAGATCTCGCAATGATTTATCAAGCCTGTTCAGCACCCCGGTTTCTTTAAGTATTTTTACCCCAAGCACAGCATGATTTACTGAGTTACGATCCACAAAGGTCTGATAGCGGGCAAACTGTTCAAAGCGGCCAATATCGTGAAAAAGGGCAATTACCTTAGCCAGGCAAAGGTCTTCATCACTTAATCCAAT
>JAUWHV010000096.1 GCA_030605675.1 Deltaproteobacteria bacterium
GAATACGCGTAAGGTACTTGTGTGATTAAAGACTCTGTTATTCGGATAATCCGGTCCTGTTTCAGAAGCAGGTTCCTTTTCCTGCTAATCTCAATATTACTCATGCTTGTCCTCTCGCCCCTTCTTGAAGACTTTGTCGGCCTAAAGTTCCTCTTGAACATATTCATGACGGTAATCTTTATATCCGGGGTTTACGCTGTCAGCCAAAAAAAAATCTATATGCTCATTACCGCAGCTTTGGCCATACCACTGCTTGCCTCAATGTGGTCAGTCTATTTTATGAAAATCCCTTACTTTCACTTAACAGGCCAAATCTGTGGCGTCCTGTGCATGGCTTTTATGGTAATTATCATACTATCTCACATAACAAGAGTGAAGAATGTAACTGAAGATGTCATTTTTGGCGCTATTGTCGCGTACTTACTAATAGCAATAATGTGGAGTTTTATGTATTCGGTCGTGGAGGACCTTCACCCTGGATCTTTTGTCATACCAGAAGGCCCGATCAAAGACGGCCGATTCCTTTTCACATATTTCAGTTTTGTCACTATTGCTACTCTGGGTTACGGCGATATTACACCTCTGACAGCGGTGGCGTGTTCCTTGTCCATCCTTGAGGCAATCATCGGTCAAATCTATCTGGTCGTCGTGGTTGCCTGGCTGGTCGGAATGTTTGTCTCTCAATCCATGGCCAGGAACTCAAGGTAAACAGTTATTCACCACAATTCGAACCGCCATAACAGACGTTGTTCCGAATAAATCCAATATCTAACCGCACAGATCCGATCATTTTGAGCGGAATCCTGCTTCAGAACTTTTTGCAGTGTAATCAGTTTTCAAATAATTTTATCTCCGGTTTCCATTTAAGCCACTTATCTTTTGGTTCATCATACAGTTTAAAGACAGCCCCTTCACTGACCGGTTTCCCCATTTTTTTGTTATCCGGGGTGGCAAATGCGACTCCTCCGGCAAGAATCGCCTCCATGGACTCTGTTTTCACCTTGGCACCGGAAAGTATTGAGAAATTCATGCCTATGCCGCTGACATTCCAGAACCTGGTATTTTCACAAATCAGCGGGGCGTACCTTTTTTCTATGCCCACGTGAATATTTACGTGATCCGCAGTATCCGCAAGCTCATACCCGGTGATCTTGCCAACTTGAACGGATCTGTAATAGACCGGTTTGCCTGCTCCCAGGGAGCCGAGGCGCTCGGCTTGTAGAATAATATCAAAGGTCTCCACGGCCGGGGCGCTTGCGCTTTCATAATCAGTATAGAGCTGAAACACCTGCCCGTTCCGGGCCGGCTTTCCCCCTGCAGGTGTTTCAAAGGCAACACCTCCGCCAATAATAGCGGCAAGCGATTCTGTCCTCATCTTGATGCCTGACAGACCGGCACTGACCTGAATTCCGCTGACATTCCAGAAACGGGTTTGTTCTTTTACCAACCCGGCGAACTTTTCGAAAATATGGAGATGAATAAGCACGGAATCACCATTTTCAGTGAACTCATGGCCTTCGACCTTGCCCACTTTCACCTGCTGGTGGAGTACTGGTGAGCCGGGTGATAATGAACCGAGTTCAGGGGCCTTCAGGACGATATGCAATCCCGGCTCATCAGGATCGCTCAGCGGTGGCTTATCAAGGCCGATAAAATCCGATTTTGGGGGACCATGACCCGGACGGGCCTCAATATAACGGCCGCTGATAATTGTATCCAAGCCGGAAAGACCTTCAGCTCCAAAACCGGGCTTCACCACCCAGAAACGGGCCCCTTCCTTTGCTCCTCCCTTGGCTTTTTCGACCAACTGGACCGAAAGAATGACTCCGGAAAGATCCTCTGCCACTGAAATTTCGGTCACCTTGCCGACTGTAATCCCCTTATATTTTACAACGGTAATCCCGGATTCGATTCCTTCAGCGGTTTTGAACTTGATGGTAATCGGAATTCCCGGGGCCAGCACTTCCTCCTTTTCCTGAACAACTTCGGCAGAAGCGCTCTCGCGATCTTCATAAAGGTCAAAGACGGCATTGTTCTCACACGGTTCGCCATAATCCCCAGGTGGATTATCAAAGGCAACCCCGCCGGCAAGCAGGGCAGACAGCGATTCGGCTCTTACCTTCAGGCCGGAAAGACTACCGGTTACAGTCACCCCGCCGGCATTCCAGAAACGGGTGGTGGTGCGGACAAGACCGGCGTATTCCTCAAAGATGTACAGGTTGACATCCACCCACTTGTTGTCTTCAGCCAGCTTATGCTCTTCCACCTGGCCCACTTCTATCTGCCGGTACAACACCGGAGAGCCTGATTGGAGGGAGCCGAGATCTTGTGACCGCAAAATAATATGTAATCCCGGCCGGTTCGGATCAGCGGGCGGCGGCTTATCCAGGCCGACGAAATCCGTCTTTTTAACCCCTCCTTCTTTTCCAGGCCTTATGCCGATATAAACGCCCGTAAGCATTGTCTCAAGGCCGGAAATCCGGGCTGCGCTCAATTGGGGTTTCACTACCCAGAAAATCGTCCCTTGCCTGGCAAGATAAGCAGCTGATTTGTCTAATGTGGCTGAGACCTTGACATTCTTTTTGCCCCTAATCAGCTCTATCGAAGTAACCTTTCCAACTTCCACCCCCTCAAATCTGATAAGGGTCTTGTCGGCTTCAAGCCCTTCGCCGGAGAAAAAGATGATAGTGATGGAGAGACCACGATTCACATAATAATCATAGACCAGGTAACAGCCTATGAGGGCGGCCACAAGCGGGATGACCCAGATAAATGAAAACCGGCTTTTCTTCTTAATTTCCACTCTATCAAAGTCTTTTTCCATAAATCACCCCTTTTTTCTATCATCCCCCAGGCTATCCCATATCAACCTTGGGTCAAAGCTCATGGAGGCGAAAATCGTAAAGACCACAACCAGGGCAAATGCCCTGGCTCCGAGCCCTGCATGGATTTTAGCCAAATTTCCAAAGGCGACCACTGCCACCAGAATGGATATCATGAAAATATCAACCATGGACCACCGGCCTATCATTTCGATTATTCGATACATCACGGTCCGTTGTACAGGCCTCCATCTCCATTTAAATTTAACCGACAACAGCAAAACAGTAAGTCCCAGCATCTTGAGCAGCGGCACGAAGATGGATGCCATGAACACGATCAAGGCAAGCGGCCACATACCGGCATTTATCAGGGCAACGACCCCTGAGGCGATAGTGTCCGGCTCGCCCTTGCCCAAAATAGTGACGGTCATTACCGGATACACATTAGCGGGAATATACAGGATAATAGAGGTGATAAGAAAGGCCCAGGTCCGGGCAATGGAATCCTGTTTCCGCAAGTGCATGGTTGCCCCGCATCGCGGACAAACCGCCATAGAACCTTGAGGCGTGGTCCCTGCGAAACACAGCTTGTTACAGACATGGCAATTGAGCAGGTGTGCCTCACGAGCGGTTCTTGGCGCCTTCATTTAAGTGCCTCCAGCTCGTTCCAGACAAATTGACTGTCCAGAGTTGCTGATGAAAACACCGTGATCAACAGCAGGCCGATAAAGGAGTAAAACCCAAGGCCCAGATAGACATCGGCAAATGCATCGAGCTTGGTAAGGGCGACCAGTATTCCCAGCATGTAAACTTCCAGCATCCCCCATTCATCTATGAAGCGATATACTCGAAATACCTTTGCAACTCCGACAAATTTTCGCCTTAATTTCGCCGACGCAAGGACATAAAAAAGGGTTGTCAGTTTAACAAAAGGTACGAGAATGCTCGCGCAGAAAACCAGTACAGCCAGATCCCACAATCCTTGTCGGAAGAGTTCGATGACGCCGGAGAGCATGATGTTCTCACGGACATTACCCATGGTTTTCAGAATAAATATTGGGGAAACATTCGCAGGAATATAGAGGATCAGGCCGGTCAGAACCAGGGCAAGGGAACGTTCAACAGTGTCTTTTTTGGGCTGATACAAGACCGCACCGCACCGGGGGCATCTGGCGCACTGGCCGGGCTTAATGGCTTCTAACGGAAAAAGGCCGTCACAGTCATGACAGGCAATCATCGAGCCTGTGGTCTTGTCTTGCATAGCCATGTTCAAAACAGCTATAGAAATCATATAGGCCTCTTGCAAAAGGCTTCGTTGGATATTGGATTTTGCAAGAGGCCCAATTAAATAGAAATGTTCTCAAAAACTGCCGGCACAATCCGGGTCAATCTCTAAGGAAGTTCCTTCATCCATGAAGGATTTGTAAACCAAAATTTCGTCAGCTTTTCGAGTGTGCCATTTCCCTGAATCGTCATAAAAAAGTTTTCCACCCAGTTGATCAGATGCACATCGTTAGCCGGAAGTGCAACTCCCAGAGGCTCGAAGGTAAACATCTGTGAGACCTCCAGATCTTTATCTTTATTACGGAAGTCTGCTACCACACAGAATGGCGTGTCCGCCATCATAGCGTCTGCCTTACCGGTGAGAACCATGTCAAGCGCCTTGTCCATGGTTTCCGCTACCAGGATCTGGGCCTTTGGAAGGATCGCCTCGGTAATGGTTTCACTTGTGCTGCCCTTTGGTACTGCAAGGATGAACTCAAGCTTCTCAGCAATCTCGGCATCGTTCAGTTTTACAACCGTTTCGTGTTTGGCAAGGATACTCTGGCCCGATATGAAATAGGGCCCTACGAATGCTACTTTGAGGTTCCGCTCAGGAGTCATGGTCATACCTGCCACAACCATGTCTACTTTTCCCGTTTCCAGGGCTGGTAAAAGATCATAGAAATTCATGGACACAATCTTGATTTTAACACCCATTGCCATAGCCATGCCGTTGGCGAGGTCAGCATCAAGACCGATAATTGTGCCGTCTTTTGCCTTAACGTGGAGAGGTGGAAAGTCGTGTGATGTCCCTACTGTCAATTCGCCTGTCTTGACAATCCGGTCCAATACCGGACCTGCCAAGGCGTTGGCAGAAAAGAGCAATGTCAGGGTGATGGCAAAAAAAAGTGATCTGAAGATTTTACTCATGATTCTTCTCCTTTTTTTGTTGGAAAATATAGACAGGCGCTCACAGGTTCAGTTGGTTTTGACCTCACCTAAGTTGAGCTATTAGCTGTTAGCCATTAGCCTTTAGCTTTGAAAAATGGTTCATCACGGATCAGTGCGGTAATCCGTGATGAACAGCTATTAGCATTTAGCTTTTAGGTGTTAGTAACCTATTTGAAAAACAGCAGCAAATTAACCGCTAAGCCGACAAGTATCATTATTCGGGAAAAAGTTACTCTGTAAGGACCGGGATGTCAAAATTTTCCGGGAATCGGACGCCCCGAAGCGTCTCGGTCTCTATGTTACGGGATAGAGTATCCATAAGTTCATTCAAAACCGGCCTTGCGGACACAACCCTCCATTTGGGCAACTTCTTTATCTGTGAGTTGTTCAAACTTGGTCTTGCGCTTGTTCTTTGACAGCCCCCTCTGTGCCAATGGGCTGAAAAATATATACCCGAATTGCTCGCACTTCGAAACATATGCATCACGTGAGCTCAAACACTATGGTAAGCTCCAATGGGATATCTCCCTTAAAAAGACTTGCTGGTGCCCTTGGAAACGGGACAGCATCCTTTACTGCCGTGAGCGCTGCTCTATCCAGAGCCTTGTTCCCTGACGTCTTCACAATCTCGGCCGACCGGATATCTCCTCCGGATATAATTACAAAGCGTACGGTCACACTGCCTTCTATCTGTCTGATCCTGGCATTTTCAGGATATCTCTTGTGTCTTTCTATTTTGAGCCGCACCATCTCAAGATAGCTATCGGCTGTTGTGTAATCGTAGGCAGATTGATCCGGACTCCACTCGGAGATATCCGGGCTGGAAACATCCGGGATTTCCGGCATACTGATTCCCTCTACAAGGCTGTCAGGCAGGTCTTCTTCAACCGGCTCAATGCTTATCGGCTTTAAGCGTGGGACAAGCCGGGTTACTCTCAGATCTTTAATCTCCTGTGGCTGATCAGGCGGCTTGGGTCTGTGACGTGGCCTGGGGATACTCCTTGTGGGAGCTTTTGATATGTTTTGAAGTGTTAACTCGATGTAAGCAAACGAGCTTGAACTGTAGAGTCCTGAAATATGCATGAACAGGACAAGATGTATAACAAAGGATACGCACAACAGACCGTACAAAAGCCGGTTGGGACTTCTTTTGGACTGGGATTTCACTTTAAATTTAAAATTCTTTTTCAGTTGCCAGACAGAGCCGTCCAGCCCCGGCTGCCTTGACCACATCCATTACTTTTACGGCCTTATTAAGGATTACGGCCCGGTCAGCCCTGACAACGACCAGCTTGTCTTTCTTGTCCCCGATCATCTCCTTGAGCCCATCAAAAAGCGCAGCCATGGAGACCTCCTTGGTTCCAAGAAATGCCCTTCCCTGCTGATCCACATAGACGGTGATCACCTCTTCGGTCTGGGGAGCCGAGGCCTTGGCCTGGGGAAGTTTGATCTTGATCCCTTCATCAACCATAAAATTTGTAGTAAGCAGAAAATAAATAAGAAGCAGAAATACTATATCAATGAGCGATGTCAGGGGAACATGGACTCCCATACGGGCCCTTCGTTTGGGATGAACAAGCATGATCAGGTCACCTTCCCGCAGTCTTGATAAAGGTCACCATTCCGTCCTGGAGCTGGGCCTCATAGTTGTCCACACGCGATACGAGATAGCTGTGGGCCACCATGGTGGGAAGCGCTACAGCAAGGCCCAAGGCCGTAGTCAGCATGGCCTCCCATATACCGCCGGCAAGGACAGCAGCATTGACCTTGCCACCCATCTGCTGGATGACCATAAAGGCCTTAATCATACCGATGACCGTTCCCAGAAGACCGAGTAACGGAGCAATACTTCCAATAGTGGCAAGCACCTGGAGATATCGGGAAAGCTCCCTGACCTCCTCTCCCGTAGAGTGGACAACCACTGTCTCAAAGGTCTCCCGGTCATTGTCTATGACCTCCAAGGTACTTGCCAGGATACGTGCCATGGGAGATTCGCTCCCTCTTGCAAGCTCAATGGCCCGGGCAAGTTCACCATCTCGCACATGCCTAGCGACATTCTTCACCAATCCAAAACCCCGGATGCGTACCCTGGAAAAATAGATCAACCTTTCCAGGAAAATGGCAAGAGCAACCATAGAGCACAAAAGGATCGGCACTACAAGTATGCCCCCCTTAGCCAAAAAATCGATCATACTTACCCACCCTCCCCTTCTCCATATTCAACAACATCCGGTTTGCCATCAAAATTCAGATCTATCGAACGTCTCACCATTGCCTCTGACTCATCGAATTCTTCCCATAGATCCGGCTTTCCGTCTGCGTTTGTGTCTTCCTCGACAGTGATCAGGCTTCCTTTATGATAGTGATACCAGGTATCCACACGGCCATCTCCTGTAAGATCCTTTTCTGCCCGGATCGCCTCTTCATCGCCGTTGTAAAACCAGGTGATGTCCAGGTGATCAATGACCTCATGCCTTTCCCGGCTCTTGACCAGTTTACCTTCAGCGCTGAAATGTTCCCTAAGATCCGGACTGCCGTCGCTGTCTTCATCAATTTCTTTAAGCCTTAAGACATTCTTTTTATAACAATAGCGCCCCTCTGGATTCTTATCTCCGTCAGCATCCACTTCCATCACCATGGACCATGGAGATCTGTCGAACCACTGAGTGATCTCAAAGCGGCCGTCATTATCCTTGTCCCTGATAAGCCGGTATTTCTTTTCATTCCTGTAGAAAATCTTTAAGCTGATCTTGCCGATACCTTTCTCATCTCTTTCCACCCTTGCAACCTGTCCGTCTTTATAATATTCCCAGGTGTCGATCCTCCCGTTAAGATCTGCATCGCTTTCAACCCGCTCCTTCTCTTCCTTGGCATTAAAGTAGATTGTTACATCCGGCTTTCCGTCCTGATTACGATCCTCGGTTTGACGACAGACCTTGCCGTCTTTAAACAGCGTGATGGTCTCTTTTAATCCGTCCCCATCAGCATCATAGGTTACCTTGACCAGCAGGCCTCCATGAAAGGTCCTGATCCTGTCAATCCGGCCCGTATGCCTGGTGTCTTCCTCTATGCTTTCAGCATGGCCGTCGGCATCAAAATGGATAAAAACATCCTTTTTTTCATCAAAGTTTGAGTCTTTTTCCTGATAGTGGGGTTTGCCATCCTTGAATACGGTTATGCTGTCAAACAGGCCGTCTCCTGTAGTATCTTTTTGCATCTTCAGTGGTCGCTCCTGTAAATCAAATTGAACAACTTGAATCACCCGGCCGGTGTGGTTTGACAACTTTTCACGCCTGGTCCTTTTCCCTGCTTCAAAATAGTCCCGGAAATCAATCTGCCGGTCATGATCTGTGTCCCTTTCGACCCTTATGAGCTGCTCTTTTTCGTAATACTGGAATCGATCCATTAGCTCATCAGCATTGCTGTCGATCTCTAGCTTGATGATCCTGCCGCGTTTATCAAAAAGGGCGATCTGATCTATCTTGCCATCCTCATTCGTGTCCTGCCTCATGATCTTTTCCTGTGCCCATGCAGGTGCAGTCAGCAACGCAGCAACCACGGCCGGTATGATAAGAAATGAGAAAAGACGCCCCATAACAATACATTGGCAGCAGGAACAAAAATAACGCAGTCTCTTTTCCATTGGGAATATTAAATAAAAGCCCTCCTCCAATAGCACATCCCTTGCAAAAGTGCTACAATTGTCAAAAAATGTCAACTCTTAGGACCCGTAAAGGAATAAGTCATTGGAATTCTCGCTCAGATTTAGGAAGGACTAAGGAAAGAATTGTGGCGTCCTCTTTGTTGTCCGGATAGTACTTTTTCCTGGTGCCTGTTTGGATAAAACCAAATCCGGTGTACAGGGCAAGGGCCGCTGTGTTTGATCTCCGCACCTCCAGATATGCCTGTTCTATGCCCATCTCTATACAATTCTGCAACACAAGCCCGAGAAGACGTTTGCCCAAGCCATTGCGCCTGTATGCCGGATGGACAGCCAGTTTAAGGATTTCCATTTCGTCGGCTACATTAAAAAAAGACATATAGGCAGCCAGCTCACCACCGTTTTTTAGCCCAAAGATATAATACTGCTTTTGCTTAAGACACAGCCAGAATTGCTGTTCCGTCCATGCGTGAGGAAAACAGATTTTTTCAAGGGCAACCAAATCGTCAAGATCACAAAGGCCCAATCTGCTGAATTTATAAGAAAAGTCGCTCATAGGATATCGTGGCTTTCACAGCCACGCGGGCAAATTGCTCAAGCCCCAGCCTTCATAGTACGGTGCAATATCCATCCGTAGATCACAAAATTGATACCCAAGACAAACACACCAAAGACAATCTGCATATTTTGCGTAAGTGAAGCAGGATAAAGCACAGGGATAATATAGTGCTCTATAAAGCCTGAGCCGTAACTACTTCCCCCGCCCTTTTCACGCAACCAGTTCTCAAGCGGCGTGAGTGGACACACCCAGCCGCAAAATTCGATAAGTGCAGCCCACATAACCGCTGGAATGTGTATCCATGCGCAGAACTTCCACTTGAGCACCAGGAATCCACCCAGCACTGAGAACAAAACAAAAGCAACATGTACCACCACAACTAAGTCGGCAAAAAAAAGATTTAGTATCTTCTGTTACCCCTGTCTATGATCTTTCTCTACATGTTTTGCAAGAGGACCGGGTGCGCATTCAAATTGATGGGTCAAAAAACGCCGGTAGTAGGCCAAGAGCAGACAGGTCATTGGCAGGGCGATGATCAGCCCGAAAAATCCTAATAACTTGCCCCATATGGATAGGGATAATAGAATTATGGCCGGGCTAAAGCCTGTCACCCGACCCATGATCTTGGGGACTAATACAGTATCCTGGATTATCTGAACCACCACAAAGACCGAACCGGTCAATCCAAGAGTTACCCAGAAACTGCTCCCTGTCTCCACCGCATGAACAAGGGCCAGCAAAAAAGCAGGAATAAGACCGATGATCTGCAGATAGGGAACCATATTCAGAATCCCGATTAACAGGCCCAGCAAGACACCCATCGGCAGATCAATGAACCAAAAGCCCACAACGAACAATATCCCGACAATAGAGGCTACCTCAGCCTGAGCCCGGAAATACCGGTTCATGGCCGATTGAAAATCGCCGACAAAGGCCATGGTAGCCTCCTGGTAAGCAGGCGGGAGCATGTTCTTCCAGCCTTGCTTGACCTTCTCGTAATCCAGAAGCAAAAAGATTAGATAAAGTCCGATCACAGCCAATCCGACCAAACCCATGATAAAACTTGCGGTGCCTGTTAAGAGTCCCCATGCTCCGGGTAAAACCTTGCGAGCAATGGATTCGCAAATCTTCCAGAAATTATCAGTCCTGAAAAAATCCCGGACATCGTTTGACGCCATAAAATCCTTGATCGCCTCCCAGATATGAGGCGGCAGGCGTTGAGCAGCCTGTTCAGCCAAGTCGGAATCGTTGACAAAGTCAGTTAAAATCCTGCCCATGTTCGCTATATCGGCCACGATCATGGGGATAAGCAACCAGGCCAAAATCGCTACAAAAGCCAATACGGCAAACAGACTGATAAACACGGCAAAAACACGGTTAGGGACTTTTTTTTGGACCAGAAGAACAAACGGATTAATCAGGTAGGCTAAAAGCAGGGCAACAGCAAAGGGGATCAGGACTTCGCTCAGGTATCCCAAAAGCCAAATCAGTCCACATAATAATCCGGCAGCTATGCCGATTCGCACAATTCGGTCAAGTGTATAAGGTTTGTTATTGAGAATCACTGTGCTTCGTCAGACATTCAGTTCTATCCTGAAAACCACTTGTTCAAAATATCGACGATTTGAAGAGCTTGTTTCTTGCTTGTGATATTGAACTTGCTCTGTTGCCTGAACTGATTGCCGGATTTCTTATACCGGCGGATCGTGACTTTTGGGTCCCCGAACTGGTCGGTCTTGCGATCTATATCCTGATACATAAACATGATGGTGGTCCAACTCCCTCTGGTCAGGACCACCTTGTCAAGTTCCTTGACCAACTGTTTCCCGGATTCATCTTCATAATTTATTGTAATATCATCTATTTTTTCAGCCATAATTTCCTCTACATTTTATTTTGATGCAAATTTATATAAATTTAAGAATTTGAGGATTGAGGGATTGAGGAATTGAGGGATTGAGGGATTATAATTAAAAAAGTACCTCCAATTCCTCAATCCCTAAATTCGCAATTCCTAAATCATAATTCGTATTTGTGTTATCGGTAACCATGCGGTCACTTGGAACCTCTATGTTTGAATAATCTGACCACATCTAAAGTAAAGCATATTGTGCAACGTGCAACAACTAGAAACTATAATCAGACAGAAACAGTAAGGTAAGTGACCGCCTGGGCCGTTTGGCCTTGCTGAACTCTCAAGGACTTCTCTCACTTCTTTCTCTTTTGCTTCAACTGGATATTGATGTTTGTCCTTTTGGAGTTGTCCCACATGGAACATATGACCGGTTCATCTTTGATGACACAGAGAAGACATGCATTGCAGCAATTACAGAAAAGGATATTTTTTTCTCTTCCCTCTAGTACCTTGTTTGGCCAGAGAGGATCTGCAAACAAGGTCCGGGCAAGCCCGATCAGATCAGCTTTGTTATCTCTGAGTATCTCTTCAGCAAAGGCGGGCCTGATAATCCTCCCGGTGGTGATAACAGGTGTTGAGGAAACAGCGGCTTTTATCTCCGTAGCCAAACTATTCGCATAACCTTCCTTTCTGGTTTGATTCATAACATGGCGCAGAAAAAATGATTCATGGGAGCCGGCCGTTACGGAGATATAAGCGATTCCAAATTTCTCCAATTTGTTGGCAAAGATCTTGGCTTCTCTGACATGGAGTCCGCCTGCGAGCAGTTCATCTGCCAATAAACGATATCCTATTGGGAAGTCTTTCCCGACAAACTCCCTGACTGTTTCAATCACTTCCAGAGGAAACCTCATTCTGCTTTCCAGGCTTCCGCCATAGCCGTCCGACCGTCTAT
>JAUWHV010000172.1 GCA_030605675.1 Deltaproteobacteria bacterium
CGCTCAAGATGCGATTTCTTATCACCTCACCTTATTTTTTCTTTATTACTATCTCAACCCTTCTGTTCTTCTGTTGGCCCTCTGGGTTGTCAGACCCGTCTGAATTGGCATTTGGTGCCATTGGTCCGGTTTCGCCATAGCCAATTGTTTTCATGGTGTCTGCGCTGATTCCTGCGTTTTCCGAAAGCCACTTTTTCACTGATTCAGCTCTTTTTTCTGAGAGCCGCTGATTATAGGCTTCCGACCCTTTTGAATCAGTATGACCTGCTATGATGACCTGCGGGCTTTTGTACGCGCTAATGATGTCCCCAACCTTCTTTAGCGTGGCCTCGGCATCAGAACGAATACCCCATTTGTCAAAATCAAACAGAACATCGCTGGAAAGTTCGATCTGAATTTCCGCCTCTGTTTCTTTCGCTCCAAGGTCCTTGATTGCTGTCTCGACTGCCGCGCTCTGTGTTTCTATTCCTTTGACAACGCCAATAATGCTTACCATGGAATAATCGATCTTCTTTGATCCTCTTTCTGGTCCGAGGGCTTGCAAGGCCTCAATAGCTTTCTGGTGAGCTTCGGGAGGAACAAGAACCTCTTCCTCTTGGGCCGTACAAAGAAAAGGCAAGAAAAAACACATCCATGCCAACAGAATTAAAGATTTCCACCGGGTATTCATAATCATTACTTATTTTTTTAACGGGATTTCTTCAAACGGGAAGATTCCCGCAAGAGAAATCGTAATGGTTTCAGGCTGGTCGGTTGGCTCTGGGAATTTTATCCACAGACCCCTGGCTTTCCCTGCCTGAACACCAAACCAGAATCTCCCTCCTTTTTGTTCGTCAGCCATAGGGCCCGCAATATAAAGACCATCAGAATCCTTAAGGGGATAGTATTTTTTCTGGTTTGTTTCATCCATGATGAAACATGCATCATAAAGAATTTTCACACCCTGTTCTTCAGACCCGGTATTTCTCAGCTTGACCTTTATGGTAACAATGTTTTTGCTAATCCTGAGGCTGGTCAGATCCGCCTCAATACCCTCCCAGGAGTCGCTTTCCTGCGTTTGAATGACTTCTCCGGAAAAAACAACCCCAGCCGGAACTAAAACTGTCAGCATTAATAATAAAAATGCTTTTTTGAAAAAACAGCTCATTTTAACCTCCTGTTGAGTGTTTTTGCAGCGCAAGGCAACTTATCATGGGTTTTTTATAGATTTTTTCGGCCCTGGTAGCGCTTTTTTTGTTTATCTCCAGTGCCCCGGTATCCACCTTCCCCGCGGGCCGTGATGTCCTGGTGCCCAATTTTTACCTGGTTTTGGAGAAACCAGTTTTTTCCAATGACCCTGCCTCCAGGTCCCATCAGGTGCATAGTGTCCTCGCACCCATGTCTTTCCTGGATGCGCCGGCCCGATGCACTTCCAATGACCCGGCATAGATATTCCGCTTGGCATTGTATGAGGAGCTACCCAGACAAAATTTGGTCCTGGTTTGGGCGGCCTTGCATGGGTGCAAGAGGAAGAAAGAAATGGCAGAAAATTGATGCAGGCAATAATGACCATAATTTTGAACAGCTTATACATAGCATCCTCCTTTTGTGAGAAACTTAAAGTATTTTTTAAGTTTTTTAATATTATCACAAAGAGAGAGTAGTTCAAGACAAAACGGTTTGGTGTGTTACGCATACAAAACTTATATAGCTTATTTTAGGATAGCGGATCAGAAAGGACTTCTTCAATCCTTCCCCCATTCATTTTGTAATACTTATTGGACATGGCTTCTATTGTGGACTGAACATGTGAAATTATGATCCATGCTTTTGCCGGATAGTTCTGTAGCACCGAGATAAGGCGTTCCTCAGTCTTTTCGTCAAGACCGGTTGTGGGCTCATCCAGCAAAAGAATCTCAGGCCTCATGGACAATATGGTTGCCATTGAGACAAGCCGTTTTTCCCCGCCTGAGAGTTGATATGGAACCCGGTCTCTGAAACGCGATATCCCCAGTTCCTCAAGTGTCTGCTCTGCCCTCTCTGTTGCCTCCTGATGGTTCATCCCCATATTTAATGGCCCAAAGGCCACGTCTTCTATCACACTCGGACAAAAGAGCTGGTCATCAGAATCCTGGAAGAGCAGACCGATCGCGCCCCGGATTTTTTTAAAGTCCTGTTCTGTTTCACGCTTTTTCCCGAATATGGTTATTTCCCCTTTAGTAGGAATGAGAAGGCCCAGTATTATGTGGAATAAAGTCGTTTTGCCCGTACCATTTTCTCCTAAGAGGCCGATTTTGTCACCATCTTCCAGGCGTAAACTGAGCCCTTCCAACACCTGATTTCCATTTGGGTATTGAAAGGATATTCCTTCAAGATCTATCAGCGACATGGATTTATCCACTCAACCCCAATGATGAGAAAAAGATATGCAGAGGTGAAGCCGGCCAGGTAAATGTCCCGCTGGTGAAGGCGAAAATGCGAAAGAAGCCAGAAGGTACCGTCAAAACCGCGACACAACATTGCTTTGTACACCCTTTCGCCCCTTTCAAGGCTTTTGATAAACAAGGTCCCGATGAGATAGGCATAAGTTCGATAGGTATGCAGGTTGGACCCGGGTTCAAATCCCCGGACCTTGATGGCCTGTTTCATGCGATGGAATTCAGAGTCAATAACATGGAAGTACCTCCAGGAAAAAAAGATGAGTTGCACCATCTTAGTTGGGACTCGGAAATGTGCCAGGGCATGGGCCAGTGAAAATATGGTCGATGTTGAAAGCAGGGCCAGGTTTGCCAGTATTATTGCATTGCACTTAAGACTTATTGACAGGGCCAGGTCCAGGCCCTCTGCTGTAATCATGATGGGGCCAAAGTGGGTAACGCCGGTCCCGGGTGTTGTCCACGGGAGTATGAACCATAACATCAGGATAAAAAGATTGACCACAAGCAGGCGATGAAACACTTCCTTTAAAGAAAGGCGAGCGGCCATTACCAGGAGCAAACTACCTGAAAGGGCAAGGACCTGTCCTTCCAGGCTACCAAGACCTACTGTTACAACTGCATAGCCTCCGGCTAGCAGGATCTTTACTCTGGGATCTGCAGAATGGAGTATGGATTTTCCCGAGGCAAAACGTTCGCAGGTCACTTTTTGCGTTTTCTCTGAGTGAGATACATTGCTAAACCCATCAGTCCGGCAATATATCCAAGCCCTGCAACCACGTCTCTAAAACCAACCCTATCACCCTGCTCGGCCAATCTCAACAGTTGCTCCTTTATGGGATTGAGCTTGCTATCAAGAATCTGTTCAAATTCCGTACCGGTAAGGGTTACTGTCCCTTTGAGTTCAGGACGTTCGGCAGTCTGCGGGCCTGCCTGTCCGGCTTCCGGGGCGGCAGTCCCTGATTCCAAGTCCTGTACAGATACAAGTGCCTCAGCCCGGTGCCCCATCCCTGCTTCCAGGACAAGGCGGTACTCTCCGTTCCCGGGCGGCTTAAAGGAGAATTCCCCCTTTTTATCAGTCATTCCATGAAAGACCTCTTTGCCCCCGGAATCATAAACCAGAATGGCAGAGTCCATAGCCTTGTTACCGCCTGAAAAATAGCCCTCAGCCAGAATCATCTTGCCGTCATACCAGGCAAACAGGTTGACCCTGTGGGCATGGGCCTGGCTGCAAATCCCAATCAGAATCGGGATAATGATTATGGAAACAAGCCCCAATTTTGCGGCCCTGGAATGCATATTACCCTTTATTACTTCAGGCTTTGTCTTTAAGAGAAAGGAGATTATCAAAACAGAAAGTACACCTTCAGCAATGGCAATCGGTATGTGGGCCACAAAAATGAGCTTGCTCACCGCAACAAACGACTCTCCTGATAATGCCAGAGAGCCTGCCACCATAACCGCACTCATGATAATAGCGCCTGCTCCGGCAATGGCTGTCATCACCATTGCAAATAGACCTGAATTACTTCGTAAGGCAGGTCTTGCGAGGGCACCCATTATTACGGCAGGAACAGCCATGTTCAGTGTGTTGACACCAAGAGTAGTAAGTCCGCCAAACTGAAAGAGCACGGCCTGGAAAAACAAGCCGATGAAGATTGCAGGAAAGGCGGTCCACCCCAACAGGATTCCAAGAATTCCGTTAAGTACCAGATGAGCGCTGGATGGACCTATGGGAACATGTACAAGGGATGCCACAAAGAATGCCGCAGTAAGCAGGGCCACCTTGGGTATTTCCCGGACATTCATACAGCGCAACCCGATAGCCAGGCCCAGTATTGTTCCAGCCCCACCGGCCAATAACACAGGGGCTGATAAGACCCCTTCTGAAATGTGCATCTTTTATCTCATATTCTTAACATATACCCACAAAACAGCGCCCAACTCAACAGCGACCTCTCTGCCCTCGTGTTTCATTTTTTCGCTTGCTTCATTGAGTGCAGCAAATCCCCACCATCCCTCTTTCGGCATGACATAGGAAAAGATGCCCTGGGAATCTGTGTGTACTACCTGGGTGACGTACGGTCCTGCAGGGGCTTCAACCTTTTTGTCCTTGTTGTAAAACTCTATCTCAATCTCACTGTTCGGCGCCGGTTTTCCATCCACGAGGACCTGTCCGACAAAGACATTGCCTGTCCACAGGCCATAGGGTCGGGTTAGAGGTATGATCTCAGTCTTCAGACCGACCGGTTGGTCCCAACCTTCTTCCAGTCCGAATGCATTTACGACT
>JAUWHV010000050.1 GCA_030605675.1 Deltaproteobacteria bacterium
GGCAATACAAGTACAAAAAGAATCATAACTTGTCAATAGCTATAAAGTGTAAAAACTAAATATAAATCCTGGGCTAGGACAGTAGAAACATCCAAGAACCATAGAGTTAATCGCTGAAAAAATACTTAGAAAAACAAAAAATGAAAGCTAGCAGGCAGAATAAGTCCATCGTGTTTTAACAACTCATCTAACGATCATCAAGCAATGAAACATACTAAATCTGTAGTGTAGGGAGAGAATTTAAGATCGAATAAGATGTGAGATCAAAATGGATAGGAGTAATGGTAATATAACCCCGCTTCAAGGCAATACTGTCTATGTCATCGCCTTCATAGGCTGCCAAGGTCTCGCTGCTGGTTTGCCAATAATATATGTTGCCCCTGGGATCTACTCGCTTATCAAACCGTTCCGCAAAGCGTGAAGTTCCCTGTCTAGTTACTCTCACACCCAGTATTTGATCAGAAGGCAAAGCCGGCACATTAACATTAACCGCTACTCCGGATGAGAGGTCAACTTTATTGAGCCATGCAATAAGCTTTTTTGCAAACTTGGCAGCAAAACAAAAATCAGGGTCTCGATATGTATCAAGGGAAATAGCAGCAGACTTTATCCCAAGTATAGCTGCTTCTGTAGCAGCAGAAACTGTCCCTGAATACAGGACGTTTATACCAAGGTTAGGACCCTGGTTAATTCCTGAAATGACTAGGTCAATCGGCTTCTTGATCAGCTCATGCACTGCAAGCTTAACACAGTCTGCCGGTGTACCACTTAGAGCCAATCCGAAAAATGAACCATTGCGATTTACAGAACGGACTCTGAGTGGATCTACCAGGGTAATTGCATGACCCACGGCACTACGTTCGCTATCAGGAGCAACAACAAACAATTCATGGTCATCCTTAAGGACTTCATAAAGTGAGTACAATCCCTGGGCGTATATTCCGTCATCGTTTGTAAGAAGGATGTTCATACCTCACTAACCATCTTCCCCATACTCCTGAAGATACTCCTTTCTCGATGATGTGTGCCTTTCCTTTTCTATATAGTGGATCAAACATGCCTGCCGGTAAGGGCAGTAATCCATGGGATGCAAACAACCCCTTGAGACAGCAACATGGCAATTGTCTTTCTGGCAGAAACCCTGTATCTCCATGATTTCTTTCTCTGTTTTTACCACCCCCATGTAAGGTACTGGTGTATGGAATCAGAGGCCTTTCTGCCTGCCCCCATGGCCAAAATAACCGTCGCCTGGCCTGTGACTATATCTCCACCGGCCCATACCCCCTTTTTCCTGGTCTTGCCTGTCTCAGGATCTGCAACAATATAACCCCACTTGTTGATCTTCAGATCCTCAGTTGACTTGGTCAGAAGGGGATTGGCCCCTGCACCAACGGCAATAACTGCCAAGTCGCACTCCAGCTTGAACTCGGAGCCTTCTATGGATATGGGACGCCGTCGCCCGGATTCGTCAGGCTCACCCAATTTCATTTGGTGACACTCCACACCCATCAGGCGGGCATTTTCATCACCCAGGAACCTGGTAGGCGCTGTGAGGAGAAAGAACTCAATGCCTTCCTCTTCTGCGTGATGAATTTCTGCGGATCGAGCAGGCATTTCATCCCGGGACCTGCGGTAAACGATGCGTACCCTGTCAGCACCCAAGCGCATGGCAGTCCGCGCGGAATCCATAGCCACATTTCCTGCCCCAAATACAACAACATCTTTACCTCTGACGAGGGGGGTATCGTATTCAGGGAACAGGTATGCCTTCATCAAATTGGCGCGGGTCAGATACTCGTTTGCTGAATATATGCCGATCAGGTTTTCTCCCGGGATGTTCAAAAACCGGGGTAATCCGGCACCCACCCCGACGTAAATGGCATCATAGCCCTGTTCAAAAAGTTCATCCAGAGAAACAGTCTTTCCTACCACTATATTGCACTCAACTTTTACCCCTAACCTCTCGAGGGTATTTACCTCTGAATAAACTATCTCTTTGGGCAGCCTGAATTCCGGAATGCCGTATACAAGAACACCACCCGGTTTGTGAAAGGCCTCGAAAATTGTCACTTCATGACCCTTGAGAACAAGGTCTCCGGCCACGGTCAGGCCGGAAGGCCCGGACCCCACTACGGCTATCCTTTTCCCTGTTGGATCACTCTTGGGCGGAAGTTCTCCATTGCCGTGCTCCCGCTCCATATCCGCAACGAACTTCTCCAGGTTACCAATCGCTACAGGATCTCCTTTTTTGCCAAGGATGCATTTACCTTCACACTGGATTTCCTGGGGGCAAACCCTGCCGCACACGGCCGGGAGCGCATTTCTTTCCCATATCTTCCGGACACCTTTGGCGAAATCACCCTCTTTTATACTCTTGATAAAGCCTGGTATGTCAACAGACACCGGACACCCTTCCATACAAGAGGGCTTTTTGCACTGCAGGCATCTTTCTGCCTCTTTTACAGCAAGTTCCTTTGTGTATCCCAAGGGAACTTCCTCGAAATTCCGTTTTCTGATTTGGGGATTCTGTTCAGGCATGGGCTGTCTGGGTATCTTTTTCTTTTTAGGCGGTTTTTCTGTCATATTACTCTCCATAGCACCTTATGTTCGCACGAATATCCGTAAAACAAGCCATTCCTGAACATTTTATGTAAATGTTCAGGGAACGTTGAAACTAGAAAATAGAAATTGAAAATTCGGCCTTCATGTTTTTTTACTGTTTTGTTCCACTTATCAAAATCGTGCCAGACCATATCTGATAATTCTTCTGCCATTTTGTAAATATCCAATCTCCCAAATTTCTACTTTCCAATTTCAAGTTTCAAGCCGTGAACGGCTACCATTTTATTCATGCAGGTATTTCTCATATGCAACAGACTCTTGCTCCTTATAGGCCTGGAGGCGCTGCATCAGTTCGTCAAAATCAACTTCATGCCCGTCAAATTCAGGACCATCTATGCAGGCAAACCGTGTCTTACCGCCCACGCTCACCCGGCAGCAACCACACATGCCTGTCCCGTCCACCATGATGGGATTCAGACTCACAAGAGTTTTGACCTTGTACTTCTCCGTAACACTGCACACAAATTTCATCATCGGCACAGGACCAATTCCCACAACGAGTTTAACGTCTTCCTCTTCCAGGACATCTTTGAGTACATCAGTCACAAACCCGTGATGGCCGTATGATCCATCGTCTGTGCAGACATGCAACTCATTAGATGCGGCCTTCATTTTGTCCTCCAGGATAAGGAGATCTTTGTTCCTGGCACCGATAATGGCAATGACATGGTTGCCGATCTCTTTCATCCCCAGGGTAATGGGATGCAAAACAGCAACACCGGTTCCCCCTCCAACACATACAACAGTGCCCAGTTTTTCAATATGTGTAGGCTCACCCAATGGACCAATCACATCCTGAAACCGCTCACCTACCTGAAGGGACTTAAACAAGGCGGTGCTCTTCCCAACAATCTGATATATTATTGTGATGGTACCCTTATTCGGGTCTGTATCGGCCATGGTGAGCGGAATGCGCTCCCCGGTTTCATTTGCTTTCAAGATGACAAACTGTCCTGGCTTAGCCTTTTTGGCAATCAGGGGCGCACTTATTTCATTAAGGACCACTGTGCCATCGGCCATATCTTGACGTTCCAAAATCTCAAACATTAACATACCTCCAAAATATGAAATCAAACCAAGTGTGTTGCGCTTACCATAGTTTAAAGGGGAATAATAATCATATACCTTAGGACCCGTAAAGGAATAAGTCATTGGAATTCGCGCTCAGATTTAGGTCGGATTTGGTCGATTTGATTGAGCAAAACCGCAGGCATAGCAGTGTTATGTTGAGGATTTTGCGATTGAAAATCGATCAAAGATGGCCTGAAGATGAGATGCAAAACCGAGGAGTTATTCCTTTA
>JAUWHV010000166.1 GCA_030605675.1 Deltaproteobacteria bacterium
GCGAACCTTTTAATTCTTTTGATCTTAATCCTGGCGGTGTCCCCTTCCTTCTTAAAAAGCAGGGCGAGCTTGAGGTCGGAAATGTCCTTAACAGGCTCTTCGTCAAAGCTCAACAACAAATCTCCGGACTTCAGGCCGGATTTCTGTGCAATACTGTTACTCATGATTTTCTTCAGCACTACTTTATTGTCCTCATCACTAAGAATTACTCCCAACTTGGCGGAAAACGGCGGCTGTACCATAGGAGGGAACAGGAAGAAGTCTGCCATGTCCTGTTCCAGGCTATTACAGGTTGCGTTAGCTATTATTATTGCCTGATCGTATTTCCCGCGCCTGCAAGTCCTTGAAGGGATACCGTCGCCAAAGGCAATGTGCCCGTTGCCCGCAAGCACCACCATCTGACGATCGGGATTTTTGTTCAGGTAATCATGGACGCTCTGCGCCATTGTCTCATCCCAAAGGACCTGGGCCTGATAAAAGTCGTCAAAATTCTTGATTTCGTTTTCAGTGTGTTCTTCAAAAATTTGTCTCAAACGTGTTTTATAGACCTCATTTGACCAGTCAAGCTCCACCGGCACCTGCTCCAACTCTTCGTCTGACAGGGACTCAAGCCCCGTTCTCGCCACTTTTTTTGAAATTTTCGCCGGAAGGTTGAGCGCCAGGATAGGGATACCATGCTCCTTGCAGTACTCTATGATCGGGCGGTAGAGGTGATAATCATACCTCCATCTTGTAAGGTACTCGCTCTCTTTCAGGAAGGTCTTTTCGTCTATCTGACCGTCCAGATATCTGTCGATTACATCCTGAAACGGACGCTGGAACATCTCCATGCCTACGGCAATGCTGCGATCCCGTCTGTCTAGCCCCTGAATGATCCTCAGTTGGGCCATGTGATGGCTAAACCTGTCGTGACGTTCTCCAACATAAATCACCCGTTTTTCAAATACGTCGTTGATTATCCGGTCCACCGGAGAGAGATCATCGGCAGCAATCCCCATGATTTCATTTTGCAGGGCAAGGCGTATTCCATTTTGAGTGAATGCTGTGTGTTTTTCCACGAGTTTGCCGTCCTTGAACCTCAATGTGCTGTAGCGCCCGTAGTGCGTGAGTTTTCTCAAGATGAGCTCCAGTTCTTTTGAAGAATTGGCCTTTACCAGGGCCACCACACCTGTTGGGTTTATGGGATTTTCTCTAATAGTGATGATGACTCCACTGTCCGGGCCAGGCATTTCCCCTGTCAGTCGTTCAAGCCTCGGAGCAGGGTCTCCGAGTATTAGCAAGGAACCTTTGTTCAGGTCTGAGTCGGTCAGGCTGTCAATGTTTTTTTCTTCAAACCCCAGCGAGTTGAGAAAAACAGCAAATTGATCATAGATTTCCGGACTTTGTAAAGGCAGCACGAAGAACTTGTGTTCTGATCCCAGGAGGCGGGAGAGCACAGGGGGAAATTCAGAGGGATCCAACTTGCGCATAAGATCGTAGTCCGGGTCCAAAGTCACGCAAAGGGGCTGCCCTTCGATTTCGATGTCCACAGATTCCTTTTCAGTCTTCACACGGACATTGCGGCGCACTTCCCCAAACGTGGTTTCTAATACCATAGGCACTAACAGGGAGTAAGGGCTTTCCGTACCCTGGTGTATAGTCACTTTTAGATTTTGAAGCCCGCTGTCAAGATAAGTGATATTCCCCTTGCTAATGGTGAGTACCGGCACGTCTTTTCTCTCAAGCCATTGGTCAAAAAAGACAGAAAGGTCCTTTTTGCCGGTGTCTGAAAAGACCGCTTCCAATTCGCTCCAGCCAGCCATCTTGAACCGGTAATCCAGGACAAATCTTTTAAGTGCCTTGTTAAAGGCATCTTCACCTATCTCCCGCTTCAACATGTGAAATAACATTGCTCCTTTGCCATAACCTACGGCCTTTGAGGCTCTGTCTGTCCTGAACCTGAATTGTGCAAGGGACATGGCCTGGTCTTTATGGACGTAGCTCTGGTAGTCCACAAGCAATCGATGCCTGTAGTCGCTGCCCCGGCCTTTCTGTTTTTCATACAGATAGTCTGCCATGTATGTGGTAAGCCCTTCACTCCAGTTACCTTCTTGCGGGTCTACATAGACAGAGTTTCCAAACCAGGAGTGGAGTATCTCGTGGCCCAGGGAGGTGTCAACAATGAATGGGAGTCTAGCCACCTCTTGCCCAAGAAGGGTGTAAGTGGGGAGGCCATAGCCTGTAGGGGCACGGTTTTCCACTATTGCAAATCGCTTAAACGGGTAGGGGCCAAGGAGGCCGCCATAGAGATCAAGATAGTGTCTGGACTTGTTAATGTATTTCTGGGCGAGTTTTTTATCCTCAGGGAAAAAGTATGCTGCAATCTCAATACCCTTGTAGCTTTCCTGGCTGACTTGATATGGGCCTGCAACCAGTGAAAGGCCGGTCCTTGGATAGGGGAATTCAAAGATATGGATGCTTGTCTTTTCCCTGTATTCCACCTTCACGGCATCTGCCTCGGATACGGCCTTGAAGTCTGCAGGCACTGCGGCTTTGAGCTCGTAGCGGGCAAGACCCTCCAATGTCGGGCACCAGCCATTAAGCAACACAACACCGCTAGGGTCTATGAAGCTATCCGTTATTGTACGGTCATTTTTTGCGCCGGTCCTTGGGCTCAAGGGTGGAAAATTTTTATGAAATTGAATTCTGAGCAACCTGTTTCTGCCCGAAGCTACAACACTGAAAGAGTCGTCTTCAATGGAAGGATTTATGGTTTTTCCCGCAAGGGTGACACGGTCTAACTCCACGCCTCCCACATGTATCCGTACAGGTTTTTCCATGGGGAGTTCTGTTGAGGCCTTTCCCTTTATCCGGCGGTTTTCCATATCCAGTGTCACGTCGATACTAACCATGAGGATATTATCCTTATTTTTGTTTGCTTCAGACCAGGCCGGGGGGTCAAAGGCCGCTAAAAATGCCAGGAGAAACAGGGATAATGACAGAAAATACGAGGTTTTTTTCATAATTTACTCTTTTCAAATCAATACATGAGAAAATATATAATACCCACTATCACAACGCTTGTAACACGCAGGGTTTGACCCATCATGAGTATGATTATACCCATTTTCGGCTGAAAGATGCCCAGATATCTCGGAAGTTGGTGTCTAAGGGCCCTTACAGGGGTTGCAATTACACTGCCGAAAAGAAGTGCCAGCACGGTTTCTTTCACAGTAAGCACTCCTGCACTCAGCATGGCCCCGGCTGCGGCAGCTCCGGCTGTGAATTCCGCAACTATACTGAATACTACCACAGATATGCCTTCCACAGGCAGGGCCTCAATGGCAACGATTGATGCGCTCTTGTCCTGAAGCCACTCAAAAAATTCCCATTGCTGAAGGAGGACTACCATAATATAAATGGGCACGGTATACATGGCGATCTGGCTCAGGCGGCTCGGGACGTATTGGGCCAGGAGTTTTTTTACTCGCTCCTTTCCTGGTTCTTCTTTTTCTTTATTTTGATGTTCCAGCCCTGGTTTTCCCATTTTCTTTGGTGATGGCAGGATTAAGCGGCCCAGGATGAGGACAAATACGGTCCTGAGCAATGCAGCCACAAGGGTTAGGCTTACGTATATCAATCCGGCCGTCCCGACCAGGGGTATAATGATGGCAATGGTAGTCGGCAGATGCAGCGTGTAGGAAGGAAGACCCAGGTTCAAGAGTGTGGCTAGAAGCATCTCTCGTCTGCTTAATTTTTTCTCTTTATACGCATTCCATAGAAGGGTGTTTGCAGCGACACCTGAGAGAAAGGCTGTTGTAAAGGCAGTCCCGCTCCAGTCACTGAAGTTGCCCGTACGCATGAGTGGTCTGGATAGTCTCGCAACTATTTCAGACCAACCCATACCTTCTACCAGAGCACTCAAGCCGAGGCTAAGGGCCATGATTATCAAGATACGGCTGAGTGGCCAGGCTATTCGATGCACGATCAGCGGCAGGTCCACCCCCGGGGCCATGAAAAGGAGTCCTATAGACAGGAAGGTAATTGCTGCCCAGACATATGGTGCCGGTTTCGGCCTTTTCTTATGCTTTACGTTATTTTGTTTGCCGGGCTGTGCCATAGATATGCATTCTTACCAATTGACACTGAAATCTGCAAAGAAGTGTAGGCATCCTTCATTTATCGGTTTACACTTTTGAAGAAGCTCACGCAAAGGCGCAAAGGCGCAAAAAAAGAAATGAAGAAAAACTTTGCGCCTTTGCGTGAGATTGTTCTTTTTAGAAAAAATGTAAACTACTTTTGGTATTAAATGAAGGATGCCTCTTATTCTTTCATATATGCTATACTTTGAACGGTCATAATTTGTGATCGTGTAGAGTATATTATGCGATGGATGAATAATAGATCAGTACAGACTTTAAAAGAATATACAGGACCGCTCTTATTGGCATTGGTCATCGGGGCACTTGCCGGCCTGGGAGTGGTAATGTTCAGGTGGCTGATACTCTTTGGCCAGGAGGTCCTGTGGCCTGCCGGCGCCAACTTTGTAGAACAGGTCCAACAGGCCGGATGGTGGTGGAAGCTCCTTATTCCTGCCGGTATGGGCCTGTTGGTAGGACCCATAATTACTTTTTGGGCACCCGAGGTCAGAGGACCTGGCGTGCCGGAAGTAATGGAGGCCCTTGCTCTTAAGGGCGGTCGAATAAGGCATCGTGTTACCCTGATAAAGGTTTTTATCACAGCAGGGCTTATCTCAGCAGGTGCCTCGGTCGGGCGTGAAGGTCCTGTGGTCCAGATTGGCTCTTCCATTGGCTCTTCCCTTACCCAGATGTTAAAGTTGGGGCGGGATTCAAGGAGGCTCGCTGTTGCCTGTGGGGCAGCAGCCGGCATAGCAGCTACCTTTCAGGCCCCTATGGCCGGAACTCTGTTTGCAGTGGAGGTGCTGCTTTTTGACCTTGAAATCGCCTCTCTCAGCAACATAGTAATATCTGCTGTCACAGGTACGATGGTTGCCAGGGCGTTTTGGGAAGGGGCGCAGATATTTGAGATCCACGATTTCTTTATGGCACATCCGGCTGAGCTGCTCCTTTATTTTTTCCTGGGGCTTGTCGCTGGTCTCATAAGCCTGGTGCTGATGGGAGCGATTTTTTCCTTGCCCAGGCTTTGGAAAAGGGTAGGGGTGCCGGACTGGTTGAGTCCTGCCCTTGGCGGACTCCTGATAGGGATTGTTGCCCTCTACTGTCCATGGGCTTTGGGTGTTGGGTATGAAAGCATAGATGCCGCCCTTGCCGGCAAGGTGTCCTTGGTATTTGCCCTAACGCTGCTTGTTGCCAAAATCGTGGCTACAGGCTTTTCCATAGGATCGGGAATGAGTGGGGGAATATTTGCACCATCCCTGTTTATAGGAGCGGCACTGGGGTCTTTAGTGGGCCTTGTAGCCCAGTCACTGTGGCCGGAATCAGGTCTTGTTCCTGCCCACTATGCCCTTATAGGTATGGGAGCCATGGTGAGCGGAACAACTCTGGCTCCCATAACGGCGGTGCTCATCATCTTTGAGCTTACCTATGCTTACCAGGTGATATTGCCCCTGATGGTATCCTGCATTGCAAGCCTTACAGTGGTCCGTCTGCTTCATGGCTACTCAATCTATGAGACAAAGCTCCTTCTTAAGGGAGTGAATATTGTAAAAGGCCACGAAGTCAACGTCTTGAGGGGTATGAGAGTAGGTGAACATATGAGCATGGATTTGCAGATCCTACGTACAGATACCCCCTTTAGTGAGATAGTCTCTGCCATGGAGCAAAGCCCGTTTCCCCACTTTATTGTGCTTGATTCACAGGATCGCCTTTCAGGGGTGCTGACCTTGAGGGATTGCAGAAAGTACTTTGCTCATCCGGAGTTGTGCAGACCTGATACCACTGCGAGTTTACTCATGGTTAAGGAATTAGTCTTAGTGGACGAAGAGACTGATATGGAAACTGCCTTTCATATTTTTGCCAGGCATAACATTTCTTTCCTTCCGGTTGTGAGGTCTGATGACCCGAAGACCGTGGTCGGGCAACTGAAAAAGACGGATCTGTTTGCCGCCTATGACCAGTATGTGCTCAAGGAACGCCTGCTTCCTCCCATGGGATGGGTGTGTCCTCTGCCTCACACGGGTTCAAAGGTTCAGAGGTTCAGAGGTTCAGGGTGAACCTTTGAACGCCTTACCAAGCACACAAGTTACTGTATTTGGCGGTCGAAAGTTGTGATCTGACCGGCCCGGCATGTTTCGGAAAATCGGGAAATGTGTTATATTGATTTATAAAATAATTATATTTTATGGATTTTTTTTGAAGCTATTAGGGGTTAATCAGTATGTTTAACGTTGGCGATCTAGCAGTGTATCCCGCACATGGTGTGGGTTTGATCGAGGGTATAGAGGAAAAGTCAATATCCGGGGAGGAACATATTTTTTATGTGATACGTATCCTTGACAATGACATGAAAATCATGATTCCCAGGGAAAACGCCGAACACATCGGACTCAGGAGAGTTATCTCAGGTAATGAGGTCGAACAGGTCTATACCATCTTAGAGAAGAAGGACGTAGAGTTTACTCCTCAGACATGGAACCGTCGTTACCGGGAGTACATGGATAAAATTAAAACAGGTTCGATTTTCGATCTGGCAGCAGTCTTGAGGGATCTTTATATCCTGCAAATGGATAAGCCACTTTCATTTGGGGAGAAAAAGATGCTGGATACTGCCAAGGGTTTACTAATCAGGGAACTCTCCATCGCCAAGGATAAAAAAGAAGAAGAGATCACCGAGGAAATCGAATCTATCTTTAATGTTGTGGATACAGCGGTCGAGGTTGAGGTCTAGGCTGTTTCATACTGCTCTCCAAGGTCTGGGGGCGTGGACCAAAGGCGCTCCGTTCCCAGTTAGAGCATGGATTGGGCTGAGTGTCATATAGTATGGCAGACATCGCCAAGTACGTATTTATAAAGGTAAATGACGATGGTGCCGGAAATAGACTGGATAAATTTCTCGCCTTAAAGGACCTTGGACTCTCAAGGTCGCAAATTCAAAACCTCATTCACGACGGCCATATAAAAGTCAGGGGATATGCCGGTACGTCCTCAAGTCTCAGGGTTCATGCCGGAGACAGCATTGATATCCATATCCCTGCTTTAAAACCGTTGTCCGTTAAACCTGTTCCGATCCCCCTGGCAATCGTTTACGAAGACAGCCACCTGCTTGTGCTGGAAAAACCAGCCGGTCTTGTTGTCCATCCAGGGGCAGGGGATGAGGATCACACCCTGGTTCACGGCCTTCTGCATCATTGCCAAGATCTTTCGGGTATAGGCGGGTATCTCAGACCGGGCATTGTACACAGGCTTGACAAGAACACATCAGGCCTGATGGTTGTAGCAAAGGATGATGAGGCACACCGGGGATTAACAGAGCAATTCAAGTCGGGAATGATTGACAAGACCTATCTGGCCCTGGTCCGGGGCAGGCTCCGGGACAGGAGCGGTCGTTTGGATTCAGCCATTGGACGTCACCCTGTTAATCGCAAGAAGATGTCCACCAGATCCAGAAAGGGAAGATCCGCCATTACCGAGTGGCAGGTTGTTGAAGAACTCAGGGGCTCAACCCTTTTATCTTTAAAGATACGCACAGGAAGGACACACCAGATCCGTGTCCATATGAGTTCTCTGGGGCATCCTGTCCTGGGAGATTCCTTATATCGTGGGCCGACGGAATTCAGGGTTGGACATACAATTATTCCGATCCAAAGACAGATGCTTCACGCCTCCTGTTTGCAGTTTACTCATCCCATCACAGGGGAGAAAATGAAATGGGAAAGCAAGCTGCCCGCAGACATGAACTCTGTCCTTGAGAGCCTGATGGGAAGAAACGAATTATAACGCCAACCCTTTTTGGATTTCATTTTGCATGGATTTTACGACAGCAACGGGATCCTTTGCTTTCCTGATAGGACGACCGACAACCACATAATCAGCACCATTTATTATGGCATCTTGAGCTGTTATGATTCGTTTTTGATCATCTTCGGGGATTTCAATATTTTTGCCTGGCCTGATACCGGGAGTAACTATAAGAAAACTGTCACCCAAAGCATCTCTTAGGCGAGGCGCCTCAAGACCGGAAGAAATAACGCCGTCACATCCCAGCTTTAAAGCACGCTTGGCTCGGCTAAAAACCAAATCCTCGATTGTACCGGAAAAGCCCATTTCATCCATGTCTTCTTCGCCATAGCTGGTCAATACAGTAACGGACAGAATTTTAACCCCACTTTTTTCTTCAACTGCTGCCCGAAGAATTGGATCATTGCCATGCACAGTGGCAAACGTAATATTTCTATTTTTCAACTGTCTAATAGCCAATTTAACTGTTTCCGGAACATCAAAAAATTTGAGGTCAACCATGACCTTATGGCCACGCGTTGTAATCATTTCAATAACAGGAAACCACTCCGCCAGGAACAATTGCAGGCCAACTTTATAGAAATTTATGTGGTTTCCTAAGAGATCAACCCATTTTTTTGCCTCTTCTTTGGAGTCTACATCTAAGGCAAAAATAATGCGTTCATTTAAAGGAATACTTTTGTGCTCCATGGTGTCAACATCCCTATAGTTAATTTGAAATTAACATAATAAATCAAAATTCGATATTTTTCGGAGTTCTAGGGAAAGGAATAACATCCCTGATATTGCTTATTCCGGTAAGAAACATCAGAAGGCGCTCAAACCCGAGGCCGAAGCCGCTGTGCGGAACACTTCCGTACTTCCTGGAATCAAGATACCACCGGTAATCCTCCAGAGGCATGCCCATCTCCTTCATTCGCGCCTCAAGCATATCAAGCCGTTCCTCCCTCTGGCTCCCGCCGACGATTTCCCCTATTCTGGGCACAAGGATATCCATGGCTGCAACGGTCCTGTTGTCATCGTTAAGCCTCATGTAAAACGGTTTTATATCTTTGGGATAATTATAGACAATTACAGGCTTCTTGAAATATTTTTCAGTAAGATAGCGTTCATGTTCAGTCTGAAGATCCTTACCGTAGTTAATTTCATGCTCAAATTTCTTTTTTGACTTTTCAAGAATCTGAACAGCTTCTTCGTAACTGATCCTCTCAAAATCAGAGGACAAAATATTTTCAATTGTATTTTCAAGCTCCTTGTCAACAAATTTTGCAAAAAGCTCAATGTCTTCTGCGCAATTCTCCTGAACAACACCTGTCAGATATTTCAACATCTTCTCTGCAATATCCATGTCCTTGTCAAGATCACAAAACGCCATCTCAGGTTCAATCATCCAGAATTCCGCTACATGCCGTGATGTATTGGAATTTTCCGCGCGAAATGTAGGACCGAATGTATAAACGTCACCAAGCGCAAGAGCAAACATTTCAGCCGACAACTGGCCGGACACGGTTAGTCCGGCTTCCTTGCCAAAAAAATCCGCTGAATAATCGGCTTTTCCGTCAACGCAGGGTACATTTCCCATATCAAGAGTTGTCACCTGAAAGAGTTCACCCGCTCCTTCACAATCAGAACTTGTCAGTATCGGCGTATGAATGTACCTAAACCCTCTGTCCCTGAAAAACTTATGTATAGCATATGAAAGTTCGGACCTGATCCTGAAAGCCGCGCCATACTTATTTGTTCTTGGCCGCAGGTGGGCAATGGTCCTCAGAAACTCATCACTGTGACGTTTCTTCTGAAGGAGATAGTCCTCAGGGGCAATGCTGATTATTTCTATATTCTTTGCATGAATCTCCCATTTCTGGCCCTTTCCGGGGGATTCCGCCAGGCTGCCGGAAATCGCCACCGCGGACCCGGTAGTAAGCCGACCGATAGCATCATAATTATCCAGGGAGTCGTCAGCAATAACCTGAATGTTTTTCAGGCAGGATCCGTCATTTACCTCGATGAACGAAAATCCCTTTGAGTTACGCCTTGTCCTGACCCACCCCTTAACAACAACTTCATCAACTGCTGCATCAAAGCATAGCAGTTTATTGATCTTTATACGTTCAGCCATCCGATACCTTCCCATATCTTGTCAAAGCCACAATCTACGGTGATCATGTAGCTATGCCGAATTATCACCAGGCCTTTATTCCAGGACATGTATGTTTTTCTTTGCGCAAATATCCTTTAGGGCTTTTGGCCACACAGTGACGGAAATCTCTCCAATATGAGCCGTGCGCAGCAGATACATAAAAACTCTGGACTGTCCGATGCCTCCTCCGATGCTCAGTGGTATCTCATCGTTAAGGATTGCCCGGTGGTAAGGAAGTTTGAGAAAATTTTCCTGTCCGGCCACCTTCAACTGCACTTTCAGGGTTTCTTTTGTAACCCGTATTCCCATCGAGGTCAGTTCATGGCGTCGTTTAGTCACCGGATTCCATACCAGAATATCGCCATTTAAGCCATGATACTGCTCGCCATTTTTGACTATAGTTTCAGTAACCCAGTCATCATAGTCTGCAGCGCGCATCTCGTGGGGATACCCGTCCTTTAAAGGCTGACCGATGCCAATGATAAAGATCGCAGGGGCCTTTTCCTGAATGACACGGGTTTCACGTTCCTTTCGGGGCAGATCCTGGTAAAAATCAAGAATTTCTTCAGCATGGAGAAATATAATCTCCTCGGGGATGTCAGGGTATTTATCTGTCTTAAGGGCAGGAAACATTTCCTGCGCCATTTTTCCCGCTCCATAGATTACCTTCCAGATTTTTTTAACAATGTCCTTAAGGAAATCAAGATTGCGGTCTTTTTCAGTAATAGTCAATTCCCAGTCCCACTGGTCAACATATGAGCTGTGATCATGGTCCAGAAAGTAATCCTTGCGCACAGCCTTCATATCGGTGCAGATACCTTCTCCGATTTTACAGTCAAATTGTTTAAGGGCCATGCGTTTCCACTTTGTAGCAGCCTGGACCACCTGGGCCTGGATAGGATTATCAAGACCAAGTCCGCAGGAAAACTCCACTGGTGTTCGCGAACCATCGCGATCAAGGTAATCATTCATGCCACTGTCTTTATCAACAATCAGGGGAACCTGAACCATTTGCATGTTGAGTTCCCTGCACAGATTTTCCTCGATGTAGTTCTTTATTGCGAAGACGGCTTTCATTCTTTCCATGGGAGAAAGAAGTGCTTCATAGTCATCGGGTAAGGCCTTTTCTACTTCGTTATAATTGCCGATTCCGGGTCCGGCTAAATCCGCTTTCATGTCTGACACAATGTTCTCCTTCTATTATTATGATTGCACTGCAAAAACCTTGAAATTCTAAATCAAAATCCTGACTTTCGCACGTTTTTTTAAATAAATTTTCAGGCATCCTTTGTTCGCCGGTTTATACTTATTTCCAAAAAGGGTGCATTACGAATCGAATGCTGGATGCCGAAACTGGAAATTAGAAATTGGAAACCGGATAAAAACTGGATAACAACTCGATTAATCAGCTCTGATTTTTAATTTTACTGCAGGAAATGACTAAAGGGGTCTACAAAGGGAAATGGGGACCTGACTGAGCTGAAAAAATGACAAAAAAAGGCGGTGGTACTAGATACCACCGCCTTTTTCTTATTTGATTCCGAGTTCCTTTTCTTTTTCGGCCACTATCAGTCTGGTTTTGACTGCGGTGTCAGGTGTGAGGCTCATTGAGTCTATACCGCATTCAACCAGAAAGGCCGCAAAATCAGGGAAGTCGCTTGGGGCCTGGCCGCATATGCCGATCTTGCAATTTGCCTTTTTTGCAGTGTCTATGACCTGTCTGACCAGACGTTTTACTGCCTCGTTTCGTTCATCATAGATGTGGGATACGAGTTCAGAGTCGCGATCAAGCCCGAGGGTGAGCTGCGTCAGGTCATTCGATCCTATGGAAAAGCCATCAAAGACCTCGGCAAACTGATCCGCAAGGATAACATTGCTCGGGATCTCGCACATGACATAGACCTCCAGGCCGTTTTCACCCTGCACCAGGCCATGCTTTTTCATGACTTCAATGACCTGCTTGCCCTCTTCAACCGTACGACAGAATGGAATCATGACCTCTACGTTTGTAAGGCCCATGTCGTTGCGCACTTTCTTGAGCGCCTCGCACTCCAGGGCAAAGGCAGGCTCAAAGGCCTTTGCATAGTAACGGGAGGCGCCGCGCCACCCGATCATCGGATTGCTTTCAACAGGCTCATACTGGTGTCCACCGATCAAATTGGCGTATTCGTTGCTTTTAAAATCCGACATGCGCACAATGACATCGTTGGGATAAAAACCAGCTCCGATCGTAGCCACACCCTGGGCCAATGTATCCACAAAGAACCTGGTCTTGTCTTCATAGGCAATAGTCTTTGCGTCAATGGCCTCTATCACCTCTGCAATCTCTTGATCAGA
>JAUWHV010000113.1 GCA_030605675.1 Deltaproteobacteria bacterium
AATCAACGGTTCAGAATTTCCCTGAACCCTGAACCCCTGAACGGTTAACCATTTATTTTACTCTTCGGACAGAACGAAGCGAGAGACAAATTTTGTTTTCTCAATTTAGGTCATGGACAATTAACATATTAAGGTTACTTCATTTTTTAAATTCAAAATTCAAAATTCAAAATTGTGTCTGAACGGCTTTTTCGTTCAGACACTAATTACTTGTAGTAGCAGGGTCCGGCAGTATTGATGAAGTATCTCTTTTTAGAATAGGGCTCTTGGACCAGCGTCCGCCTACAGTTTCTTTTACAGCAAAGTTGGCAGGAGGAACGAGTACAGGTAAGGCCCTTACATGTTGTACTTTTATGTTATCTTTTACCGTACATTCTCGTGCCCATTCACCATCAAGCTGAACAGGAAGATTCTGTTTCCCGATTATTTTTACAGAACAGGCCTGACAAGTGGCTTTAGGACATGAAAGAAAAGTAATGCGACCTCTTAATAGCAGCCCGAGATATGCCCTGACATTGGGAATGACATAGGCTTCTAGTTTCCCATCGCTCCAGCAAGACACGGATGAAAGAGACCCGCCACCTGCATAATGTTCGATATTAGAAAGGATCAAAGTATTATGGTTCCTTAGCCTGATTTGATTCATATTCCCCTTTTTATCAAAGAAACATACATCAATCTCGGTCGAACCAAGCTTGAGCTTAATCGAAAGAATATGTTTCAGGCCAAGAGCAACATAAAGAAACTGATTCCATCTCTTACCAAGATTATGACAAAAACGTTTCATGCGTAATTTTGAAACAGACTCTACTATCCTTGCATCCAGGCCAAAACCCGCATATCCTATAAATCTGGAATCTTCTCCGCAGGACCAGAGGTCCATTGCTTCAACCTTTCCGGCGCTAATCCCCGACCGGAAATGATCAAGGCCACCCTGATTCCATACTTTCCACCAGCCCAGGCTTCTGGCCAGATCGTTTCCTGTACCAAGCGGCAGGATGGCAAGCGGTGGGGGCCTATCAAGGGTGCCAAGTATGCGTGCAACCGCTGATACAGTGCCGTCACCCCCTGCAACCACAATCAGGTCACGGCCTGAGGCCAAGGACAGTACCTGAGTCTCCAGATGTTCAGGATCAGTGAAGACAACATGCTTGCTGAGACCCCGGATATGCAGGCCACGCTCTAGTTCAGCGGCAATTTTTTTCCCCGCATGGGCCCCGGCTATGGGATTTATAAGAAAAAGACAATCCATAATTCCTTGCTAGAATAAGCTGAAATAATTAGATTAGAAACAAAAAAATGCCTATGGAACCTAATAATTTTCGCATTCTGGTAGTAGACGACGAAATACCCTTGACAGCTCTCCTGGGCCGAATCCTTACTCAGGTGGGCTATCAAGTAAAATCCGCCAACAGTGGCATCAAAGCCCTTGGCACAATTGGCGACTTTTCTCCCAACCTTGTAATCACAGACCTCAAAATGCCTGATATCAGCGGCCTCGACCTCTTAAAAGAGGTGCGATCAGAAAGGCCGGAAATCGATTTTATAATACTTACAGCTTATGCGACTGTGGAAAATGCTGTGGAGGCTATGAAGGAAGGGGCCTTGGACTATCTCATAAAGCCCCTCAAAGATCCGGATGAATTGCGGATGGCAGTAGCAAGAGTGGTGGAGCGCCAGACCCTCATGGCGGTAGATACTCTATGGAGAAATCAACTTGCCGAAGGCCTCCCGCCTACCGATGTCATTTTTGCCGGTATGGAGGAGGTGTGGAGCGAAATACAACATGTGGCCAAGACAGATGCCACAGTATTACTTCAGGGAGAAAGCGGTACTGGAAAGAGCCTTGTAGCCAAAGCTATTCATCATTTGAGCGGGCGAAAAGGTCCGTTTGTAGAGCTTAATTGCGCTGCAATACCTGAAACGCTTATTGAGTCTGAACTCTTCGGACACGAAAAAGGGGCGTTTACCGGAGCGATCAAGGCCAAGAGGGGAAAATTTGAACTTGCCCAGAATGGGACCATATTCCTGGACGAGATAGGGGAAATGCCATTGTCTGCTCAAGCAAAATTCCTGCGCATACTCCAGGAAAGGACATTTGAAAGGGTGGGAGGCACTACCACCCTCAATACCAGCGCGAGAATAATTGCCGCCACCAACCAGGATTTGGTAGCAGGGATACGTGAAAAACGCTTTAGAGAAGACCTTTACTATCGTCTGAATGTTTTTCCAATCACCCTTCCTCCTTTGAGAAAACGTCCTGAGGCAATACAGGTGCTGACCAACTACCTTGTCCGGTCAATATCTGCGCGGGTGGGGAAAAAAGTCTCGGAAATATCAGATGACACCTTAAAGCAGATAAAATCCTACGAATGGCCCGGCAATGTGCGGGAACTACATAATGTCATTGAACGAGCCATTATTTTAAGCCGGGACTCCAGGCTGACACTGCCTCCGTTAACAACCTTACTTATCGAGGGCACTTCCGAATCAGCCACTAAACGGCTTCGCAGTATACGAGATCTGGAAAAAGAAGCCATTGAGGCAACCATCAGGGAAACAGATGGACATAGACGTAAGGCGGCGAAAATATTAGGTATTTCAATTAGAACACTTCAGTACAAGCTAAAGGAATATGGTTTTCTAAAATAGATGGCACGATGTTTGCTTATAATACATATAAACAGACACAATTGTTCTTCCCAACCCTCCTCTCCCCGAAGGCCTTCTTGGAATTTTTCAAGGAGGCCTTCTTCTTTATGTTGTCACAATGTCCGTCACATCCTTCCCCGGAGACTTCTAAGAGGTGCTCCAAGCCACAGCCTACTACACAAGTTCCGGGCTTCCGGGATTTAAATAAAAAAAAAGATTATTCCCGAGAGACTCTCGAATTAGAAATTCCCTTAGTATCCTAACCAAAAAATAGTGCAAAAATTGCATTCACCAAGTGCAAAAATTGCGTGAACCTGCAAAAATTGCATGTTGTGTTTATTGCGATCCGGATTAAAATCTTTCAAAATGATAAAAAATTTGATATTTTCAGTAAATTGATTTAATAACGTATAATTGTCCAAAAGGTACGCAATCTGCATATATTATTCTTGAGCATTTTCAGGAGACAAGAATATTGCAAGCATTTCCCCAAAGTCGATCAGAGACACAGTAAGTAGCCATGAGTGTCCATAAGGTAATTGATCCAAAAGCTGCTTATTATTCCTTTTTTTTATTATTTACCATTTTATTATTGACCAATACCAACTCTGCTCATGCCGGAAGTATTGGTTATGACGAAAATACAGAGATAGTAATCAGGGGAACTATCAAACAGTGTGCGGCAAGGCCCTATATGAAACTCCAGTGCTTCACTCTTCGGGCCGGATCCCGGATTTTCAGGGTCATTGTTGCTCCGCGATGGTTTGTCAGGCGAATTGAACTTAAGCTCAATGATGGAGAAGACGTGGAAGTGGTGGGATCAAAATTCTTCGGCAGAGATGGATGCCTTTGTCTATCAGCAAGATCTATAAGATTTCTCTCCTCAGGCAAAAACGTTGTGCTGAGAGACAGGAGCTGCAAGCCTGTCTGGCAAAATTCCTGTGTGCGAGAATCCTCCTGTATTCGTATTTTTTATCAATCCCCGTAATCAATCTCATTTTTTAAATACATGTCCTTACCTGATTCCTTTTCTTGTCGAAGCCAAATCCTGTCCAAACGGGATCGTCTTTCCTTCTCTACCATGAGCTATTTGAGCAAAAAAATTACTGACAGCTTCAGAAAACTTGAAGAATACAAGAGCAGCAGGATGCCTTTTATCTATGTTTCTTTCAGGAGCGAAGTAGATACACATCAACTCATCAGAGAGAGGCTCAATAGCGGACTTGAAGTGGCTGTCCCTAAGACAGATGTCACAAACAGGCGGCTCGAAACTTATCTCTTGAAGGATTGGAAAAAAGGCCTCAGGCCCGGAGCCTACGGAATACTGGAGCCGGATGTAAAGGCGGCTTCATTAATACTACCATCCCAAATAGACATGGTAGTGGTTCCCGGCAGTGTATTTGACCGCCAATGCGGCCGATATGGATACGGAGGAGGATACTTCGACCGTTTTTTATCTATAGAGGCCCCACAAGCCCTTCGCATAGGACTTGCCTTCAGCCTTCAGGTCCTTCCGGAAATTCCCCTGAAAACCCATGACCAGAGAATGGACATTATCGTAACAGAAAATGAAATACTGCGGTGCAATCGCCTAGCAAATCCCTAAAAGCAAACCATCAGGAATCAAGCGTGCCCCTGCCTAGTTCCCTCAAGGCGTTCAGTCCTTCTCTGCTTCCCAAAGCAACAACTATATCACCACCCCTGATAATATAGTCAGGGGGCAGGGTTAATGTCATCTCGCCTGAAGATTGCTGGACCGCCAGCACTGTAACACCTAACTTCTGGCGCAGAGCAGCGTCCATAAGGCTCACACGATCCAGTGAGGATTTGGAATCTATCTCCACCTGCTCGATACTGAGATCAAAGGCGGACGAATGGACTGCCAGGTCCAAAAACTCCGTCACAGTGGGTTGAAGCACTGCAAGGGCCATACGCCTTGCCCCTATCTCATATGGAGAGATGACTCGATTTGCACCTGCCTGGATCATCTTGTTTTCCGCATGGGCGTCATCTGCTCTGGCCACGATCGACAGCCCGGGATTCAGCGATCTGGCCGTGAGAGTGATGTACACGTTATCCGAGTCAGTACTTAATACGCAGATAATTCCTTTTGCCCGCTCAACACCTGCCTGAATCAGGATCTCGTCATGGGTCGCATTGCCATTTACATACAAAAGATCATTTATCTCGATCTCCTGTATAATAGAGGGATCGCTTTCTATTACCACTAATGGATACTGTCGCTCTTTAAGTACCCTGCATATTGACATTCCAATTCTTCCATAACCACAGATAATAAAGTGTTGTTTCAGTTTGGAAATGGTCTTTTGCATTTTCCTTTTTCCCAGGAGTCCCTTAAGATGTCCCTCAAAAATTGCTTCTGCCACTACCCCAAGGGCATAGAAAAAAAAACCTACACCCAAGGTGATCAACAAGACGGTAAATATGCGCCCTGCCGGACTTAAGGGGTGGACCTCATCATACCCCACAGTAGTCAGTGATATGGTTGTCATGTAAACGGCATCAAGGACATCCCATCCCTCGATGATCACATAACCAGTGACGCCAAGTATCCAGAGGCCAAAGAGAAGTACAGCTACTGTTAGTAGCCTGCGTTTACCATACATCCTTCCTTACTTTATACCCAGGTTGAGCGATTAGCTATTAGCCATTAGTGTTTAGCTTTGAAAAATGGTTTATAACGGATTAGTGTGGTAATCCGTTATAAACAGCTAAGTTTGTAATAGCAAAACATCCTGTAATCATTAAACTAATAGCTAACCGCTAAAGGCTAATCGCTCAATTTACTTTATACGAACTGATCTTGAAAGGACCTTGCTAAAATTCCTTAATCCCAGCCGGTAATCAGAGGGCAGGTGCACATGGATAGCTCTAAACCGTGCATCAGAAAGGGCCTCGAAGTCTCCAACCGCCTGGGCAAACTGGATATGCCAGAGAGAGACACCGAAATCCGGGATCACCGGATAGTCCTTTGCCCTTTTTCGAGTAAAGATCAAAAAGGCCGCTGAACTGGGACCACCTTTGTAAATCTGGCCTGTAGAATGGAGATACCTCGGGCCATAGCCCATGGTTGTAGCGCATCCTTTCTCCTCTCTCACAAGATAGCGCATCTCCCCTATTATTGCTTCCATCTCCGGATCATAGGGCAAATAAGGGAGAAATGCCAAATAGCCCCAGGTCGGCAGGACATGGAATATGTCTCTCAAGGCCCTTGGAAGACTCTTCATGGACGCGGCCAGCATCTCTGAAGTCCGGAAATGAATTTGACTGTTTGGATCTACCCAAAATTTTATGGGCATCTTGCCTTCAGCGCGATAGACATCAAGGATTGCTCCGGTCTTTTCCTTTGAACGCCTGACATCCGGTTCATCAAAGGGATTAACGCTAAAGAAATGAGAGGCTAGGGCAGTCGCCATCTCCCATAGGAAAAACTGGGCCCCGAGGTCATACAGATCTTCCAGCCACAACTCATAAACAGGAAAATCGGCCCTCCGTAGCTCTGACAAAAAACCTTCCAAAGAGTCCTTTCCCTGTATCCCTTTTATCCTCAGGTAAACAAAAATACGTTCTCCACCATAAAATCCTGGAATCCCGGTGGATTCGCCAATAATGGGAACCAGCCCTCTGGTCTCTTTGCCGGTACTCTCTGCCACAAGCTGCTCCAACCAGAGGCCAAAGGACTTGATGGGTGAATCAGCAAGGATGGTCAACTTGTCCCTGCTTTGAACCCCGAACTCTCCCAAGAATTCCCCAAGTCCATATCCTGGATTTTTATCCAATGGCATATCCGGACCACACTTGCTGACCATCTCTTCGGCCCTTTGAAGGAGCCTGTCAATATCCACCCCCAGCAGGGCTGCCGGGACCAGTCCGAAGTAAGAGAGTGCTGAATACCTTCCTCCTATGTCAGAAGGATTAAGAAAAATCTTCAAAAAGCCATGGTCATTTCCCAACTTTTCCAAGGGAGTTCCCTGGTCTGTAATCGCCACAAAATGCGAACCAGGATCAGACACCTCATTCTCCAGCAATGGCCAGAAGTAATTGAACAGGGCATTAGGTTCCACTGTAGTACCGGATTTGCTGGCCATTAAAAAGAGTGTTGAGTTCCAGTCCCCGCTTCGGACAACATTCTCCACCTCATCAGGATCGGTTGTGTCAAGGACCTTCAATATGGGAAATCCTTCTTGAGATCCGAATACTTGACTCAAAACCAGAGGACAGAGGCTGGACCCTCCCATGCCAAGAAGCACTATCCGTTTGATGCCTCGCTGTCTCACATCTTGTGCGAAACCTTCTATTTCTTCTTGGATTTCTCTCATCTTTGGAATAACATCCAGCCAGCCAAGACGATTTGTGATCTGCTTTTGAATCTCCGGGTCCGTGGCCCAAAGAGACGGATCCTTTTCCCAAAAACGAGAAATTACAGCTTTCTTTTCAACATTTGACAGATATGATGGACGATGAAACACCCGCAATCCTCCTAT
>JAUWHV010000152.1 GCA_030605675.1 Deltaproteobacteria bacterium
ACTGGTTCTTTTGGATAATTTCGGTTTATTTTTATATTTTTCAAATTCTCACTACGCTCAACCAAGCTTATTGTGTCATCTAATAATTCACAAACATCTACAGATTCAAATTTAAGTTCGGACTTTCTTGAAAATTGTAGAATATCAACAATAATTTTGTTTGCCCTACCCACAGCCTGTTTTATGATTTTAATAGATCCTGCACATTTTTCATCTTTCTCTGACAAAGTATTATCAAGATACTCTACACCCATCAAAATAATACCCAGGGGATTTCTAATTTGATGAGCAACTCCAGATGTCAAACGCCCTACAGCTGCCATTTTTTCATTCTGTATTAACTGATCTTGGGCCATTTTGAGTTCATTATAGGCCTTTTTTAAATCCTGTTCTGCTTTCTTACGCTCAGTAATATTTTTTGATATTACTGAAACAGCTATTACATTCTTAGTATCAGGTTCTTTAATTGGACCGAGCGTTTTTATAAACCATTTGTCATATTTTTTGCTGTAAGATTCATAGTCTGTGGTTGTACCAGTTTCAAAAACTCTATTTACATTCTTGGCAAAATTTTTCGTTTCTTCTGTCGCATGAAATGCGTCAAATGTCTTGCCCAAAATTTGGCTCCTCAATACGCCAAATCGAGACAACAACATATCGTTTACAAAAAGATATTTGCACTCTTTATCTACTATGTAGATTAAATCACTTGTAGACTCCACGAGAGAACGATATTTTTCCTCGGATTTTCGCACTTTCATTTCTTCTTTGACTTTTCCCTCGCTGATAAGTGCAATAACATAAGCTAATAATATAAAAACTCCCGCTCTCTCAATGGTTCCTACTATAAGAGTTCCAAGAGCAGAATATGTTAAATATATATGAAAACAACCTAAAAAAACTGCCAGAGGGATGACTATTTTTCGATACCATATAGCTGTCAGTATGATTGGAATATAGAATATGTTGGTATATAGAATCTGTAAACTGAAATAATTAAGGAGGGTATTAAACTCTTGAGGAGAGTAAAGAACAACATAATCAATTTCTGCTCTCGTAACAAAATTAAAATAATAACCTCCTGCAATACATAAAAATATCGTAAAAAGTAATATAATACTCCTGCTCCCTCTGGATTTTGAAAATCCTTCCATCACAAATATCTTGGGGAAACAAAGTCCCTGTTGAGCACTTATATTCATTATATTTGTGTCCTTTTTGTGGATTGGTTTATTCCTAAGTTGAGCGGTTCAAGGTTCAAGGTTCAAAGGTTATAGTCTATTGATATTCTTAACTTTATTCATGGCGATTGAGGCATGACTCAGATTAGTCTCTTTCACCCATTGGGTGAAACGTAACATTTGCACCTATCAGAGTGTTTTCCTTTTGCTAACAGCCGGTTAGTCGTTTCAACCCGGAACCGTGAACGCTGAACCGCTCAACCCAGGTGGGATGAATGTCAAGCCCACAATTCATTTTCCTGGTTCATTCCGCGATACTCAATAGAAGAACTTCTTTTTCTTATCGACAGATCCTTTTAAATAGTTGAGAAATAAGAACACCAGGGAGGAAATTTTCTAAATACAGGTAACCGTTCACGGATTGAAAATTGAAATTGGAAAGTAGAAATTGGGGAGAGATGAAACGCATGGAGCCATCCCCAAATTTCCAATTTCTATTTTCTAATTTCAACGTTCCATGAACACTTACAATATTTGGAACAAGGAATATCGAACCAGAAACCGCAGAATGTCGAAGGAAGGTAAAAAAGGCGACTAATTTAAAGGCAGGTGTCGTGTAGAAATGGAATTTCAGTAACTCATTAATGGCAACGAAGTAAAGGGCTTAGCCCCCAAATCCTGAGGCCCTTATCTTTGAGCCCGATAACCAGCAAAGTGAGCAGTTCAATAAAAAGGGGCTCAGAAGGCGATCTTAAAGGATCATTTTTCACAAGAATTATGTCACCAGGACCCACATGTGTCAGAATACGCTCAACTGAAGTATTAAAAAGAACTCCCTCACGCCACCTGAGCTTAATGGATGGATTGACCACGAAAAGACCCAGCTCTTTTGCCATTCTTACCAGTTGAAAGTCCTTCCATCCATGAGGCGGCATAAGAAAGCAGGCGCCCCTTCCCCGGATATCGCCTGCCAGTGTCAGGCAGGGCTTGAGCATGTGCCTTAATTCTATTTTATTTTGAAAAATAAGCGATCTGTAAGTCTCTCCATGAATCCCTATCTCAAAGGACTGCAAGGAGCGCATGGCCCTGGGATTACTCCTGGCTCTCTTCCCTTCTATGAAAAATGTGGCTGGAATCTCAAGCTCATGCAGTCGTTTGCAAATGGGCTCTGTTAACGGGTTTGGACTTTGGTCGAACACGAGACTTATTGCGGGTACATTTCTGGAACCATGGGTTAATACCCTGCCCCATAAGGTGGCCCTGGGGCAAAAGATCTCATATGCGCCTGCTGCCAGAGCACCTGCCCCTCCTGCGAGAATAAAGCTCTTTAAAGCACTCTTGGAAAAAATCCCCGTTGATTTCAGCACTGTCTTAACCTCACTTATGACGTTCTAAAACAAACCATGCAAGGCCATGGAGTAAGTTCTTTGTCTCTAATGGAGCAAATGTCTCTAAACTTTCACAGGCCAAGCCAACCAGGGCTTTTGCCCGACTTCGCGTATAATCCAACCCCCCGGTATTGGCCAGCAAATCCTTCACCCACACAAGTTCCTTCTCGGAGGGATTGCCACCACTGAGCACCTGTAACAACCTCTCTTTTTCTCTGGAAGATGCCTTCTCAATGGCCACAACAAGGGGCAGTGTAATTTTTCCCTCCGCAAGGTCTGTCCCAATGGCCTTTCCCAACTCACCGGCATCTGCAGTATAATCAAGGATGTCGTCAATCATCTGAAATGCCTGCCCCAGATAGAGGCCATAGTCGCTGAGGGCCTGCACCTCGGTCTTCCCGGCACCGGCAAGGAGTGCCCCGATTTTACATGATGCAGAAATCAGCGAGGCCGTCTTTCTGTTAATGATTTCCAGATAGGTCTCCTCGTCAAAGCTCGGGGTCTTTGCCTGTAAAAGCTGTATAATCTCACCTTCAGACATCAAGGCAACTGTCTCTGCAATGGCTTCTGCTATGCGGGTATCCCCGAACCGGCTGGCAAGCTCAATGGCCCTGCCATAAAGGAAATCCCCAACCAGGACAGTGGCCTTATTCCCCCAGATTTTATAGGCAGGGGACTTGCCGCGACGCATCACACCTCCATCTACTACGTCATCGTGGAGAAGACTGGCAGCATGGAGGTACTCCGGGACTGCTGAAAGACCGAACACGGCATCATCGTCTCTTCCGCATAATCTTGCCGCGCATACGGTAAGTAATGGCCTTAGACGTTTTCCTCCTGCGAAAAGGATGTACTGGCTTACTTTGTTTACAAAGGGTATATGAGAAGCAAAATGCCTGTTCAACACCTGCTCGATTTTTTCAAAATCCGGTTTGAAAGAGTCCAGAATGCCTTTGACCTTGGGTCTGTGGTCAGATAACTTCACAGGAGATGCCTCCACCTATAAAAAACCCCCTTTCCTAATCTTGAATAAAGAAATAACATAGAAAATAATAAAGGGCTATACTCACGTAATGGCACAGAACCGGAACATAAAAGATAAAACGATAAATATCACCCCTATGTTGCAACAATACAGAGACATTAAGTCCCAGTATCCTGATGCAATTTTATTTTTTCGCATGGGAGATTTTTACGAAATGTTCCTGGATGATGCCAAGATAGCCTCCCGGATTCTGGAAATCACACTTACATCCAGGAACAAACACAAAGAAGAAAGAATTCCAATGTGTGGCGTCCCGGTACATGCAGCTGAGAACTATCTGACCAGGCTTGTGCAGTCCGGACACCGGGTAGCAATATGTGAGCAGGTAGAAGACCCCAAAAAGGCCAAAGGGTTAGTCAAAAGAGAAGTGATTCGGGTGCTGACTCCCGGACTCATCACCACAGAAGGGAGCATAGGAGCCAAAACCAACAACTTCCTGATTTCAATAAACCCCGGAAGCACCAAAGACCCGTGGGGACTTTCCTGTCTTGACATCTCAACAGGAGAATTCAGGGTGACTGAACTTTCCAGGGAGGAAGAGGCCCTTACAGAACTCTTCCGTCTGGAGCCTGCGGAAGTCCTCTTGCCGGAGAGCCGGCAGGAAGGACAACTTGTTGTCCGGGTGAAGCAGGCCATCCCGGGGACCTTTCTGAGCTTCAGGCCGGACGTATGGTGGCAGCATGACAGGGCTAAAGCAGACCTTCAGGAGCATTTAAGGACCCTTTCCCTGGATGGTTTCGGGCTGGCAGGGCTTAGTTCCGGCATCGGGGCGGCAGGGGCGCTTCTAGCGTACACTTATGAGACCCAAAAGGGCGAGGCATCTCATATAAACATTCTAAAACCTTATCGCTTGAGCGATCACCTCATCATAGATGAGGCCACAAAACGAAACCTGGAGCTACTGTCAAATTCTTTGGACCGTGGCCGCCAAGGTACTCTGCTGGACGTTCTGGACCTTACTGTAACTCCCATGGGAGGGCGTCTTCTCAAGAAATGGATCCTCTATCCCTCAAGAGATATAGCTGAAATACAAGGCAGGCTGTCTGCCGTGGAAATCCTTAAAGAAAATCCTTCGGTTCGAGAAAATTTAAGAAAAGAGATGCGCCGGGTTTATGACATTGAGCGACTCGTTGCCAGGACAGTCCTTGGCACTGCAAATGGGAGGGACCTCCTGGCCCTCAAGCAATCTATTATTCGAATACCGGGGATAAAAAAAGTTCTTGAGAGTCTCTTGCAAATTCCCTCTTCAAAAAAAGACAAAAAAGGAGATTTGAATGAAATTCACATGGCCTTGGATCCCTTGCAGGACATGGCAGATATCATAAACCGTTCCATAAGGGATGACTGCCCGGTACTTCTCAGAGAGGGCAGGCTCATCAGGGAGGGATTCAATAAAGAGCTTGATGAGCTCATTCATATTCAGAGGGATGGCAGGTCTTTTATAGCCAAGTTGGAAGCCAAAGAACAAGAGAGGACCGGCATCCCATCTCTCAAGGTCGGATTTAACAAAGTCTTTGGTTATTACCTTGAGATTTCAAAGGCCCGGGCCGGCATGGTCCCTGATGATTACATCAGGAAGCAGACCCTTGTGGCGGCAGAACGCTATATTACTCCGGAACTAAAGGAGATAGAGTCGAAGATCCTCACTGCACAGGACCAGAGGCTGGCCCTTGAATTCGAGCTGTTCCTGGAGATCCGGCTTCAAGTAGCTGAAGCAGGAACTCGCCTACAGAAGACTGCTGCTGCACTGGCAAGGATAGACTGCCTGTCTTCCCTTGCAGAGGCAGCGGAACGTTATAGCTACGTGAGACCGAAGCTGGATCTCAAAAGGGGAATATGCATTCGCCAAGGCAGACATCCGGTTATAGAATATACCCTGAAGGAAGGTTTTGTTCCAAACGACGTAGAGCTGAACCACTGCAATTCTCAGCTCCTGATTATAACCGGGCCGAACATGGCTGGTAAATCCACGGTCCTCAGGCAGACCGCCCTTATTGTCCTTATGGCACAGATGGGCAGCTTTGTCCCGGCAGAGGAGGCACAGATAGGTGTGGTGGACCAAATATTCACCCGGGTAGGGGCCACAGATTACTTGACCAGGGGCCAGAGTACGTTCATGGTGGAAATGAATGAGACAGCAAACATCCTGCATAACGCCACAAGCCAAAGCCTTGTAATCCTGGACGAGATAGGCCGGGGAACAAGCACCTACGATGGCCTTGCCATCGCATGGGCAGTGGCGGAAAATTTATTGTACAAAGACGGAAAAGGAGTAAAAACCCTATTTGCCACTCATTATCATGAGCTGACAGACCTGGCCAAAAAGCACGACAGGGTTCGAAACATGCATATAGCTGTTAAAGAGTGGGAGGATCAGATAATTTTTTTGCGACGGCTGGTGGATGGGTTCACCAGTCGCAGTTACGGAATCCAGGTTGCTGCCCTGGCCGGTGTGCCTGAGTCAGTAATAAAAAAGGCCAAGGAGATCCTGAAAAATATTGAAAAAAAGACCTCTAAGGACAAAAAGGAAATCCATGCCGGTCCTGTGCGGGAAATGAGGCCTAAACAGCATCCGGTCCAGATACCCCTACCACTTGTAATTGATCAGGGAGCTGAGCTAAGAGAAAAGGTACTCTCTGCCGATATCAATAATATGACACCTCTTGAAGCCATTAACTACTTAGCAGAGCTAAAATCCATGGCAGAAAAAAGTAAAAAGACAACATAAAACCATGAGCCTGTTATTATCTGAGCGTAACTGTGCCCGGCTACGGTTTTTTCTATCCCTGTTTATCATTGCTTTCCTGTCAGGGACATTTTTGCTAATTGCTCTGGACTCTGCCCACGCAAAGCCCGGCAGGGCTGAATACACCTATCGTCAGGCCAAATCCGAATACGATCGCCTTGCCGGGAATTCCCGGCTCCGCACTCACAGGACAGCATGGGTCCGTGTAATCAAGAAGTTCAGGAAAGTCTATCTCACCTATCCCAATGACAAGAAGGTTGCCCCGAAGGCCCTCTTCATGATGGCCCGTTGCTACAGTGAATTATATGGATATTCAGGAGCCGGAAAGGACATCAGGGAGGCCATTGAGCGATATCAGGTCCTGGTGGAAAGATTCCCCAAAAACCGCCTGGCAGATGACGCCCTCTACGCCCTTGGCGACCTTTACAGGCGTACTGGAAATAGCAGAAAGGCCCGAGAGGCCTGGGAAAAGATAGTTAAGGAATACCCTGGAAGAGACAAGGCCGGGATTGCCAGAAACAGGCTGAAAACTTTAGGACCTGAGCAGCGGCAGAAGACAAAATATTCGACCCTTACAACACAGAAGGAAAAGGGACCCGCCGGCATCTCCAGCCCGAGGATTGCTCCAGGAGCAAAACTTGCCACTGTGCACGATGTGAGGCACTGGTCTGCTTCAGACTACACCAGGGTAGTAATAGACACAGCAGGCCCTGTATCCTTTAAGAAAGGATATCTTCCTGCTAATAGGGCCAAGCATCTTCCGGAACGTATTTATTTAGACCTTAAGCCGGCCCGAATAGGGAAAAACCTCAAAGGCAACATCTCTATACAGGACGGGCTGCTCAAAGGAGTGAGAGTAGCCCAGTTCAACCGTAGTACAGTCCGCGTGGTACTTGACCTCAGGAAGACCCATAAGACCAAAATTTTTTACCTTGAGGACCCCTTCAGGGTGGTGGTGGACGCCTTTGGAGAGAACTATTTCCAGAGGCCTTCCTGTCTTCCACGGTCCTCAAAAATCCCTAAAAAGGCCAAGGGCCAAATAAAAGGTAATGGTCTTTCTCTCGCGCAACAGCTAGGCCTCTGCGTAAAACGAATAGTAATAGATGCCGGCCACGGCGGAAAGGATCCTGGGGCTATCGGGCCTACCGGCCTGAGGGAAAAAGACGTTGTGCTCAAGATTTCGAAAAAAGTGGCTTCACGACTAAAAAAAGATCTTGGCTGCCAGGTTATCCTGACCAGAAAGAAAGATCGGTTTCTGCCACTTACACAAAGGACTGCTATTGCCAACGCCAAAAAGGCCGATATCTTTGTGTCTATTCACGCAAATGCAGCTCCCAACAGGAGAGCCAGGGGAGTTGAGACCTACTTTTTGAACTTTGCCCTGGATGAAGAGGCCATGAGGGTGGCAGCCAGAGAAAATGCTACATCCACTAAAAGAATGGGGGATCTCAAGAATATCCTCAACGACATAATGAAAAACACCAAGGTCGATGAGTCCTCACGCCTGGCAGGTTATGTGCAGAGGGAAGTTGTAAAAAACCTCAGAAAAAAATATAGCAACGTAAAAAGCAAAGGGGTCAAACAGGCCCCATTCTTTGTCCTGATAGGTGCAAGGATGCCTTCTGTTCTTGTTGAAGTATCGTTTATCAGTAACAGGAAAGAGGAGGAGCGCCTCAAAAGTAACCGCTATCTGGACCGCGTGGCCGAGGGGATCGTAAACGGTATTAAATCATATATCAGTGGAACCAAGCTGGCCTATCTTCCTTGAACCTAAGTTGAGCGATTAGCTGTTAGCCATTAGCGTTTAGCTTTAAAGTAACCGTTCACGGGTTCAAAGGTTCGAGGGCTGAGAGGTTCAGGGTTTACCGAAAATTTGAACCGTTGATTCGTGAGTTTTGCCTGCCCGCTCGCCAAGCTTGCGAGGCAGACGGGAATGGAGAAGGCATGAGAATAAAAAACAACCCTGAACTCTGAACCTCTGAACCCTGAACCCGTGAACGGTTACAAAAAGTGTAAACTACAAAATGAAGGATGCCAATAAAACAGGTTGAATTTTGTTTTTCCTCTGCTAAAGTAGAGCATAATCTGTGGATTCCAAGTGTAATTCTATTGTAGTTGCATGGTGTGACTAAAAACCATTTTGCGGGAGGCATCTATGTATTGGGAAAATCTGGGGGGAAAAATTTGTTTGCTGGTACTGATCTCGATCTTGAGCATGGGACTTCTTGCCGGGTGTGGTAAAAAACCAGTAAGAGGCGGAGAAGGAGAAGTACTTTTCACTGAGCAAATCGGGGAATCGGCCGTAGGGCCTGGAGGAATGCCCGGTATTGCTGGAGTTGGTATGGGTGAGACGGAAATCCCGGGCGAAGCTATGGGCACTGCTGCCGGCTTTGGAGAGACTATTCCTGAGGACAGAACCAGCGCCCCCATGCATCCCATATACTTTGACTTTGACCGTTTCAATATCCTGAACGACATGAAACCCGTAATGGAAGAGAATGCTCTGTTCCTGCTTGACCATCCGGAGGTCATGGTCGAAATCCAGGGTAACTGTGATGATCGCGGTACCAATGAGTATAACTTGGCCCTCGGGGAAAGAAGGGCAAAAGGCGCCCAGGCATATCTTGTCAATCTGGGTGTAAATCCGGATCGTATAGGAACTGTGAGCTTTGGTGAGGAACGGCCTCTGGATCCGGAGCAAAACGAGGGCGCATGGGCAAAAAATCGTAGAGATGACTTTGTTATCATAAAGTAATCTAAAAAGCTTTGATCATCCCGGAAAACTATGACCACGTGTTGCATAGCGACGTCGTGGTCATTATTTTGCAAAAAGTGTCTTTTAAAAAAACGCCTAATCTTGGTGTACAAAGCCGTATGACAGAAGATGGGAGTTATGAAAAGGCTCAGGAGGTAGCAACTGCCTTATGAAAGGTCGCCTAAGCTTAATACCAGTGCTGCTGATTTTTCTATGGACCGCGGTCCTGTGCTGTAGTGTAACTGCTGGAGAAACCCCACAGGTAAAGATAGCTGTTATCAATATGCAAAAAGTGGTGCGAAAATCCGTAGCCGGCCAAAAGGCCATGGAAAAGCTCAATAAAAAATTTGAAAGCCTCCAAAAACAACTCAGGGCCAAACAAGATGAGTTGAAGGCTTTCAAGGAAGACCTTGAAAAAAAGGGCCCTTTGATGAATGAGGATGCCAAAGCAGAAAAAGAACGCGAATATAAGAAGGCTCTTCGGGATTTTAAAGATCAAAGCGACGATGCCCAGTTTGAAATGCGCCAGGCAGAATCCAAAGGTATGGAGCCGGTACTCAAAGAACTTGAAAAGGTTGTGACCCGTATTGGTGAGGAAGGTGGATACACACTCATTCTGGAAAAAAACATGCCTGGTATATATTTTAATGCCTCTAATGTCGATATCACGGACGAGGTCATAACAGCCTATGATAACGAGGTAAAATCCAAGAACAAAAAGGATAAGAAATAAACCTTGAACCCTGAACCTGGAACCTTGAATTGGCCTATGTTTCACATAGATATAGAAAAGCAAAACGAACTTACACAAAAACAGATCTCTGAGCTACAGACCATGTGGAACAGATGTGCAACGCGCATCATCCTTTCCACTACCCTTGCAAAAAGCGGTCATCCGGGTGGCTCTCTTTCTTCCCTGCACACCCTGCTTGTCCTATACAGCATAATCAAACATCGTCCGGCAGAACCCCGCTGGCCGGACCGTGACCGCGTAGTCGTGAGTATCGGGCATATCTCTCCATGCGTATACAGCATACTCGCTGAATTTGGTTATTTCTCAGAGGAAGATTTCCTTACCGAGTTTCGTCGTGCCGGTTCACCCTGTGCAGGCCATGTGGAACAAACCATGCCGGGAATTGAGTGGAATACCGGAAATCTTGGCCAGGGACTTTCAGTAGGTACAGGTATATGTCTTGCCCAAAATCTCCTTGATCGGCCGGGCAAAACAATCGTCCTCATGGGCGACGGAGAACAGCAGAAGGGACAGATAGCTGAAGCCAGACGTTTTGCAACAAAATTCAGGCAAGGAAACCTGATCGGTGTAGTCGACAGGAATCACCTCCAGATTGGAGGTTCCACTGAAGATGTCATGCCGGTCCATGTAAGGGATGAATATGCTGCCGCAGGCTGGAATGTATTGTATGTACCGGACGGCCATGATTTCCAGACCATATTCCATGCACTGAAAAGGGCATGGGTACATGACGGCCTTGCGCCCAACCGCCCCACGGTTATGGTCATGCGTACTGTCATGGGAAAAGGCATCTCTTTTATGGAAGACAAGGCAAAGTATCATGGGTCTCCACTGCCAAAAGATGATGCCGAGGCGGCTTTGAGAGAACTGGGACAAGATCAGGACCTACTTGAGCTGTGGTCAAAAAACAGGGCTGAACACAAAATAAAGGGACCATGCAAAATACCAGAGGCAGACTTCCCATCTATTGACGCTGGAGAACCCATTGTTTACGGCGTTGAGACCAAAACAGACTGCCGCTCTGCATACGGCGCAGCATTAAAGGATCTGGCTCAAAGGAACAATGTTCAGGATTTTGCCCCAAAGATCGTAGGATTTAGCTGTGACCTGGAAGGATCAGTAAAAATGCAGGGGTTTCACAGTGTTTCCCCAACCGCCTTCATAGAAACAGGCATACAAGAGCACCACACAGTTACCTGCGCCGGAGCAGTGAGCAGAGAAGGACTAGCTACCTTCTTCAGCACCTTTGGGGTCTTTACCGCAGCAGAGACTTACAACCAGCACCGTTTAAATGACCTCAATGAAACCCATCTCAAAATTGTGTCCACTCACGTAGGACTGGACGTGGGAGAAGATGGCCCGACCCATCAAAGTATCGACTATGTAGGACTTTTCAACAACCTCTTTGGCTTCTCCATATTCATGCCAGCAGATCCAAATCAAACTGACAGGATAATCCGTTATGTGGCCACCAATCCGGGCAATGTCTTTGTGGGTATGGGAAGGTCCAAGTTATCAATTATTACCACAGAGGATGGAAAACCTTTTTTCGATGCAGACTATGTATTTCGGCCCGGGCAGGCGGACTGGTTGAGACAGGGGGATAGGGCCACTTTTCTCACCTATGGCTCAGTCACATCCCATGTTCTCGAAGCATGGTCAATTCTTGACTCAGAGGGCCTGTCGACAGGTGTGCTCAATATGGCCTCACTCAAGCCCATAGACAAAGAATCAATACTTGAGGCTGCCAAGAAAGGGCCCCTCATAACGGTTGAAGACCATGTGGTCCACACAGGCCTGGGGGCCATGGTGGCGCAGGTACTTGTAAGGGCAGGCGCACACCAGCAGCTCCTCACTCTAGGAGTGACACACTATGGTTCTTCAGGCAAGCCGGATGACCTGTATCGCGTTCAGGGCCTTGATGCCGAAAGCCTTGCCAAAAAGGTGAGAGACCTCTTAAAATAACAAAGAGTTCTCAGGATTTTTCGCAACTTCTCAATAAGTACTGAAACACAATCACGAAAACACGAAAGATTGAAAGCACGAAATAAAACAACATTCAGGCTTTCGTGTCTTCGTATTTTCGTGCTTTCGTGATCAATTTTTTTATCTTCAAACCTGTTTGGTTCCGGCTTGTCCGGGTTAGGATTTTCCGGTTTCGGTCATCTTATCATCACCAACAAGCCCGGGAAGCAGATCTACCAGTCTCAACCATATCTGTCTCAATGGACCCGGATCAAAACTATTGCTGCCGTAGCTTGTTGAAAGGGCCTCGACCAGTCTCTCTTCCCACTCGTCAAGAGCCGCCACCACCTCACCGTAATCCATGTATTTTGCAAAGGCCCTCAGGCTTTTTATTGCATCCTGACTGGCAGACAACCATTTCTCCTCAGGCCAGTCAGGCACATTGGCTAGAGGCTCGGATACCTCTTTTGAGAACAAATGGGTAATTGCTCCATCCGTAGCCTTTATCGCATTCCGGGCCTGTCGATCCGGTAATCCTGAATCATGGCCGGGAGTTGCTTCACGTGCTTCAGAATCAACCTTTTCCGACCGTGAATCAAAGAGTATGGCGTTCTGATCTTCAACATTGTCTGATACACTGCTTGATGCTGCATTCTTTTCTGCTACTTCTTTCACCAGCTTCTGCAATCGATCCAGCCTTGAAAAAACCAGGTTAATAACATCTTCCGTAAAAACCAGATTACCCTGGCGGACCTTATCAAACAAATTTTCCGTATTATGGGCAAGTGTGGCTATTTGTTCAAGGCCCACATGGTCCGCTGCGCCTTTGATGTTTTGCATATTACGAAAACATTCATTTAGAAGAGAAAAGTTGTGAGACTCCTGTCCGAATAGCAACAGGTTTGATTCCAGTTCCTGGAGGTTGCCCTCAACTTCAACAACGAAATTCTGCCAAATTTCCTGATCAAACTGATTCATAGTACCCCCTGGCTCTCCCTGGAATCCAGCACCTCGATCTGGCTATAAGTTGTTTATCGACCGCAAAGTTTGATACCTTGAGGTAATACTGCGATCAGAAAAAACAGACCCGCCACAGAAATCCTTAACATATTGAACGCTCTGGTCGATAAAGGCATTAGAGCCTTAAATTTAGGAGTCTCAGTTGAGAGTTTATGCGTCTTTGATACAGAATGGCCTTTTGAGGGGAGTTTAAGCCATGGCTGATTTAGTGCTGACCGCCTCAGTCCTGAAAGAAACCAAGATACAGATAGAAAACACCCTTATTAAGGCAGGCGTTAATACTGTGCTCTTGATTGATGAAGCGGGCAATATAGTAGTTGCTTGCGGGCATAAAATCAACAACATGGACACTACCTCTCTTGCTGCGTTGGCAGCAGCTAACTTCGGCGCTGCTTCACAGATTGCAAAGCTGATAGGAGAAGATGACTTTGCGCTCCTGTTTCACAAAGGGAAAAAAGGCAGCATACACGTTGCACGAATAGGCACTGATTTGATTCTGGTAACAATTTTCGGGGACAATGTCTCTCTGGGCTTGATCAGGTTAAGAGTAGCACAACTAGCAAGGACCATAGGAAAGGCATTTGGCCAAAAATAATTAAATATGGCGCTAATAAATCTCAGCAAAAGAGAAATACACTGCAAGATAGTCTACTACGGTCCGGGACGATGCGGGAAAACCACCAATTTACTCTACATATATAATGCCATGAACAATAAAGCCCGTGGCAAAATGTTGACCATTGAGACAAAAGGAGAGAGGACACTTTTTTTTGACCTCCTTCCTTTAAATCTGGGGAAAATAAATGGCTTTGATATAAGAATCCAGCTTTACACCGTACCTGGTCAGACAATTTATAAAGCAACCAGGAAACTGGTTCTTAAGGGTGTGGATGGTCTGGTCTTTGTTGCTGACTATCTTAAGGTGCGTCATGAAAAAAACATAGAAAGCCTCCAAGATCTGCACCGCAATCTCCTTGAGCACAATCTAACTCTGGAAGAAATCCCGATTATTCTTCAATTTAACAAATGTGACCTTGTGCCAACCCCCATACCCACGCTGACTGAAGAAGAGCTTGAAACAGATCTAAACAGAGAACTTAAGACAAAAATTTTTGAAGCAGCAGCTACTAAGGGCATAGGGGTCTTTGAAACCCTGAAAGAAATAAGCAAAAGGACCGTTCACTATGTAGCAACAAAGCATCTTTTAACTTAGCGGTTAGCTATTAGTTTAATCACTGTCAGGGTAAATTCCGCCGCTTGCGGCGGGGTAGTTCATTTTTCAAAACTAAACGCTAATGGCTAACAGCTAATCGCTCAACTTAGTGAAATAAAAAAACACTCAAGGAGAACAGCCATGGATCAGACACAAAAAATTCCTGATCCCGAAAACTTCACTAAAAACGTAGATAGTACTATTGACGAACTATTTAGTGCATCACGACAGATAGAAATAGATCCCTTAACTGGTGAAGTGCAGGATTTATCGCAAGACAAAACAGATCAGAGGCCGTCTTTTCAGGTTGTAGACCAGGAAGAAAAGCATCCTGAAGAAATCCCGCTCTCAGATACCAGAGAGCTGGAAGCTCCTGCTCAACAAATAGAAATTACTACTGACGAAAAGATATTGGAATTAGATTCAGGACTGGAACTGGAGCTTGAAGAGAAAAAGACTGAGGCTGTCAATCTGGAACAACACTTCAGCCAACTCAATCAACTGTTGTTGACACTGGACTGGGAGGTCACTCAAACACACGTAGTATCAGCCAAAAAACTGGTAGAGACAATCCGGAAAAATCCAAAGATAGAGGCATATAAAAATCTCCACGAACTGCTCGATCTCATGGCAATAACACTTGAAGGGATGGCGGACCATCCTGAAAAAATGCCCACTTCCGGGCCCGAAGCCCTGCAGAAAGGCCTTGACACTTTAAAAAACCTTGTTTGGAACGAGGAACAGGACCCAAAGGCTAAAGAGGAACTCTTGATATCCGCCAAGAAAAAGCTTGAATCAGCCATAGGCATGGAAGTGCCTGAAGTTGCCCACGAAGTATCCGAGGAAGCGGTTTCAGAACGCCTTGTTGAGGATGTCAAAGATCTTGGACCAGTGCTTGAAGATGCAGTCAAATCCCATATCAAAGTCCTTGATGACTGTATTGGTTACATTTCACCAGTTGAAAAACTCCTTGCCCGAACTCCGGGGATGGAAAAGCTACATCATTTTCAGCACAATATTAAAAACAGGCTTGAAAAACAAAAGGGAATATTGGAAAAGGCCTTAGCCGGCGCTTACGAGCCATCTGTTGAAAAAACACCATCAAGTAGCGTTTTCTGCCCATGGCATGAACTTGTAGTTACCCAATGGGACCAAAAGCAAGTGGCAATTGCCCCGGAAGATGTAGCATTTGCCGGGACCGCCCCCTGGTGGGCCCAAAAAGGACTTAATAAGCTAAAAACTTTTAAATTAAAGAAACTCAAGGCTTGGCCATGGACAAAGCTTCAGCCATTGATGCAAGGGGAATTATCAAATCAGGGAGAATCACAGCTTGAAAAACTCGAATTCCCGGTACTACAAAAATCAATTTCATCTTTCAGCTACTCTCAGCCCTCAGACAATCCGATTGTATTAGTCCTGTCCCATGCGGATAAAGGACTGGTCCTCATGCTGGACACCCCATTAAAGACCATTTCTGTAGCTCCTGAGTGTTCCTGGGAACCGTCCGCAGAGAGTAATGGACCATGGGTCGGCAACCTGAAGATAGAGAACAAACAAATATCCGTGGCAACGCTGGAAAGCCTCTTAAATACACTGACAAATGAATAATCTCAATTCAACTTCGGACAATTTAATTAAAACCAGGTTGGCAGAAGCCGATCTTTACTATAGTCAAGGTCTTAATGAAGAAGCTCGTCTTATTTGTTTAGAGCTTCTGAAACTGACAGGTGATAAGTCCCATCCCCTCTATACTGAAATAGAGTCCCGCCTGAAAGGACTTCAGGTTAATGGCATGGAAACAGTCCCGTCAGGAAAAACGGATTCCACCATCAGACCTGAAAGTCTTGAAGAAGATCGCGACAAAAAATTCAACAGTTGTATAGGCCTGATGGATGCGGGCTTTCATTCAGAGGCCATAGAGGAGCTTAAAGCCTTACTTGAAACAGAATACAGGCCAGGGATAATTCGAGCAAAAATTGGAGAATCATATCTGCGACTGGATACGCCCTTTGAGGCCCTTGAATATTTACAGGAAGCGCTTGAGGACACGCAACTATCCAAGGATGAACGACTGGATATACTATATCAGATGGCACTTACCCATGAACGAACCGGTGCGGTGCCCAAGGCCATTGAGGCACTGGAACAAATCATCCGCCTTGATTCTGCCTTTAGAAACGCCAAACAGAGGCTTGAGGAACTTTCCCAAACAGCTCAGAAATATGGCCGGTTCTATTATCTGATTTGTAATCAGTTCCTCTCTGAAGAACAACTCAATAAGACCAAAGAACTGGCCAAACAGGGGAAAAAATCCATAGAAAGTATCCTGCTAAGCCAGCTTGGCATAGACAAAACAGAGCTTGGCCGCTCCCTTAGCGAATACTATCGATGTCCCTTTGTGGAATTTGACGAACTGGAAGTGGGAACCACACCGGCTTGCGTACGCGGTATCAAAGAACACTTTTTCAGGACCAATTCCTGTGCCCCGATTCGCGAAAAATCAGGAACCCTTATAGTTGCACTGGATAACCCCCATGACTTAACGAAAATAGACAATATAAGAAGGGTCCTTAAGGCCAAAAAGTTTCAATTTGCAGTTTCCCTAAAGGAAGATATCAACAGATTCATAGACTATTTCTATGGTAAATATTCCGTAGGAGGAACTGATGATGACGTGTTTGAGCAACTTGAAGTGGTTGATGAGGATACGGAATTCGAGGAAGAAGATGATGGCTTAGCATCAGATGCTGATAGCGTAGTAGTACAGATAACCAACAAAACTATAGAGGATGCCTATCAGCGCCGGGCCTCTGATATTCACATTGAATCCTTGACAGGCAAACGGGGAGCCCTGGTCCGTTTCAGGATCGATGGCGATTGCATGCGTTATCAGACTGTTCCGTATAACTACAAGCGGGCCATGGTTTCCAGAATCAAGATTATGTCCAACCTTGACATTGCCGAGAAACGCCTGCCTCAAGACGGAAAAATAAAGTTCAAGACTCGCTCTGGCAGACCCCTGGAATTACGTGTAGCCACACTTCCCACAACTGAAGGCAACGAAGATATCGTACTCAGGTTACTGGCCTCTTCCGATGCCATGCCGATTGATCGCATAGGGCTCCTTGATCAAAACCTGGAGCAAATAAAACAGCTTTTGCAATTGCCTTACGGGCTGATATTGGCAGTTGGTCCTACCGGATCAGGAAAAACAACTACCCTGCATGCTGCACTTGGCTATATAAACCAGCCTGAGAAAAAAATCTGGACAGCGGAAGATCCTGTAGAAATCATGCAGGATGGATTGCGCCAGGTGCAGGTGAAACCCGGTATAGGCCTGACTTTTGCCCGGATTCTCAGGGCCTTTTTAAGGGCAGATCCGGATGTGATAATGATCGGCGAAACCCGAGACGAAGAAACTGCCACAACCGCAATAGAAGCATCCCTGACAGGTCACCTGGTCTTTTCAACCCTCCATACCAATTCCGCCCCTGAGACAGTTACAAGGCTTTTAGGAATGGGAATGGACCCATTCAACTTTGCTGACGCCCTCTTGGGGGTCTTGGCACAAAGGCTTGTAAAAAGACTTTGTCCCAAGTGCCGCGAGGCCTATCAGCCTGATGACAGCGAGAAAAAACATATTTTACACGAGTACGGGTATCATCCAACTCAACCCTTAGAGTTATCAGACCTAAATGAAATAACACTTTATCGGCCAAAGGGCTGCCAACATTGTAACAAGACCGGCTTCAGAGGCAGGCTTGCAATCTACGAACTACTGGTGTCAGATGACGGTCTCAAAAAGCTCATTCAGGAGAAACGCCCCGTGGGAGAGATACGGGATCATGCCATGAAGCATGGAATGTTGACCCTTAAACAGGACGGCATAAAAAAGGTCTTAAGGGGAGATACAGATCTAAAACAGATTCGGGCAGCCTGCATAAGATAAGGTAAGGTAACCGTTCAGAGGTTCAAAGTTCAGGGTTCAGAGGTTCAGAGGTTCAGGGGCGTAAGCGTTAAGTTGTTTTGTAAACGTTCACAGGTTACATTAAAAGATGAACGTCGAACGTCGAACGTCGAACATCGAACGTCGAACGTCGAATAAAAAATGAATATCCAATACCGAACATTCAACGGCTATTAAAGTTTCTTTTCACCCGTTTTGATACTCGTAATGTTAGCCATTTAGGTTGAAGGCTGAAGTATACTGATATCCCGCCTCCTGCAATAATTAACAGCCTTTCTTCCAGGTCATAAGTCTGCTTCTTTATCTTTTCCCATTCAATATTCGATGTTGGACGTTCGATGTTCGATGTTCATCTTTTTCCTGACCCTTGGCCCTTGACCCCTGACCCCGTAAACGGTTGCTACAAATGCCGGCAAGAGCTGTCTGGAAATCCTTGGGAAGACGGGTAAGACGGCCGGATCTATCCGTTGCTGCGTGAACGGTATAGCCCCTAACCAGCAAACGCTGGTCAT
>JAUWHV010000055.1 GCA_030605675.1 Deltaproteobacteria bacterium
GTTGCAGCTTTGATAAATCCCCGTCATTGATCTGGTGTGTACCGAGTCCGATAACTACCGGACTTTCTAACTGCGAGCTTTCATCTTCAGACAAACCTGTAATCACTTCACTGGCACAAAGAGGCGAGGAAACAAGGACAACTGCTAAGACTAATAGAATGGAGCAATAAAAAGCATTTTTCATTTTCATAACCCTCGGTATCTAAAACAGTCATAATTCAACCCCAAAATGAAAAAACTGTTAGGAGATTAGGACATTGTCCACTGAACGGGCCTTCTCTCATCTTATTTTATCGGACTTTTCTTAATATTTATTGAGGAAAGGTTCAAAAAGCTATAAAATCAATGGTTGCGTTTTTTATGTACTTTTTACACACACCGAAGGCATATCCGGTAAGGGTCTCAGAATATGAAAATCGACAACTTCAGCATTGCCACCTTTAATACGAATTCTATAAGGTCACGTCTTCACATAGTAATTCCATGGCTTGAGAAAAATCCGGTTGATGTGCTTTGCATGCAAGAAACAAAGGTGCAGGATAAGGATTTTCCAAAGGAACCATTTAATAAAATCGACTATAATGTGATCTACAAGGGTCAGAAGTCTTACAATGGCGTTGCGATCGTCAGCAAACACGAGATGAAAGACATGGTTGTTGGTTTCGATGACCCTGAAAACAGCCCGGAGGATGAAGCCAGGCTTATCCGTTGTGTTGTAAAGGATATTCCTGTTGTAAATGCGTACGTTCCCCAGGGTAGGGCCTTGGACCACATGTATTTTCAGATCAAGCTAAGGTGGTTTGAAAGGTTAAGGGACCTGTTTGATAGAAATTATTCCACGGACGAACCATTGCTCTGGTGCGGAGATCTTAACGTTGCCCCTGAGTCAAGAGACGTTTATGCTCCGGATAGCCATGTAGATCATGTCTGTTTCCACGAAGATGCTCGCAAAGCGTTGGAGAAGGTCAAGGCATGGGGATTTATAGACGTGTTCCGGAAGCTTGATACGGATCCGGACCAGTATACGTTTTACGACTACAGGATACCCAATGCAGTCAAAAGGCGTTTAGGTTGGCGCATAGATCACATACTTGCTACGGCTGTGTTAGCAGAACGAGCTGAAAAGGCATACATAGATATCACCCCAAGGCTTGCTCAAAAGTCCTCGGACCATACTTTCCTTGTGGCAAAGTTTGTTTTCTGATTAATTAAAGTCCATCTCAAAGCTGTAGATGTCGTCACTCAGCTTGCTTCTTACTCGCAAGTCACTGTTATTGAAAACTGCCTGCATTCTTTTGTTGCCTCGCAGGACTTCAGCAGTGAATCCGGTGATACCATGCCGTTTGGCAATGGTGGTAAGGTGTTTGAACAGAAACTTGCCAATGCCGCGACCTTGCCACTCATCGCGGACCACAAATGCGACTTCTGCCCGGTTGGTCCGCGGATCCAGGTAATATCGACCTACTGCAATGATATCTTCCCCATGGGCCTCAGGCAGGACGCCTACGATGGCCACTTCTTTTCTATGGTCGATGAACACAAAGTCTTTGACCTGCTTGTAGGGGAAGCGCTGAACGTGTGTCATGAAACGAGAGTACAAGGCATCCTGAGAGAGGGTGTACAGCAGATCCTTCATCTTCGGCTCGTCAGTAGGGTGTATGGGCCTGAAGTTGATTTTCGTTCCATCATCTAAAAGTAATGACGTTTTTGCCTCGTGTGGAGCTACAATGAAGCTCTCTCCCACATCGGCAAGCTCTTTTCGGAGATATTTGGCCTCAATAGCCTCCTTAAGGAGCGTTTCAAGGAAACGCGGGTGGGCAATGCTGATCAGTGCCAGTGCCCGGTCACGGACGCTTTTGCCGTGAAGATAGGCCACGCCGTACTCGGTTACCACGTAGTGTACGTCTCCGCGGGTGGTCACTACGCCGGCACCAGTGCTCAGTTTCGCAACGATCCGTGAAGTAGTTCCGTCCGTTGTGGTGGATGGCAGGGCTATAATCGCCTTGCCCCCGTACGATCTGGCTGCGCCACTGTTGAAATCAACCCGGCCCCCGATACCTGAGTAGATTTTGGTGCCGATGGAATCCGCGCAGACCTGGCCTGTAAGGTCTATCTCCAATGCCGTGTTGATGGCCACCATTTTATACTGTTTGGCAATAATAGAGGGGTCATTGACATACTCGGTGGGACGAAAAGAGAAGATGGGATTGTTGTGGATATAGTCATAGAGCCTGCGGGTCCCGAAACAGAAACTGGTAACAATTTTACCCCTGTCAAGGGTCTTTTTAGCGCCGGTTACAGCACCGGATTCCACTAGATCTATGATGTTGTCTGTAAACATCTCCGTATGTATACCGAGATTTTGCTTTTCCTTCAGGAAATCGATCACTGCGTGGGGGATTCGTCCGACCGAGAACCCAACAGTGGAACCATCTTCCACCAGGGCCGCGATGCGTTCTCCGATCTCGCGAATCACTTCCGTGCTTTCAGGCAAGGTCGCTTCAAAAATGGGCGTGTCCACAGGAATCAGGAAATCCAGATCATAGATATCAATAAAACTGTCTCCCAGGGTCCTGGGCATCTGGGGGTTGACCTGGGCAATGACGAGCGAGGCGTTTTCCGCAGCACTTTTGACAATATCCACCGAGACCCCAAGGCTCACTCTCCCGCGCTCATCCGGAGGTGTGACCTGTATCAGGGCTGCATCCAGCGGTAACTGACCTGAACTGAAAAGCCGTGGAATATCTGAAAGAAAGATAGGTGTATATTTGCCGAGCCCTTCCTGAATAAGCCCCCTGACATTTTCCGCAACAAAAAAGCTGTTTACCAGAAAGCAATCGGCAAGTTCCTTGTGGGCATAAGGGGCCTCGCCCAGAGTAAGTAGTTGGATAATCTCCATGTCGGCCAGTTTAGAAGCGCGGTCGGTCAGGGCCTTGACCAGTTCTTTCGGTTCTCCACACCCTGTCCCGATAAAAATTCGCTGTCCGGGCCGCAGGTGCGAGACCGCCTGCCCGGGAGTGGCGATCATGTTTTTATATTTTTCCTGCCAGCGTGGGTCGTATTCTGTCTGCTTTGGTTTGTTCATTATTCAGTCTCTTGGTGAGTCAAGGTCATTCGGGCATCGGCAACAAATGGTTCTGTTCCAATGTCTCCGACAATAAATGGATTGATATCCAACTCAATAATTTCCGGGTAATCCGTGACTAACTGGCTGATGCGTTGAAGTCCGTTGGCTATTGCGGCAAAATCCACTCCTCTTTCTCCGCGGGTCCCTTTAAGCATCTCATAGGACCTGGTACTTTTAAGCATCTGAAACGCCTCTTCTGTGGTGATAGGGGCCAGATGAAAGGTAACGTCTTTCATTACCTCGACAAATATGCCCCCAAGTCCGAACATGAGCATCGGACCAAATTGCGGGTCACGGCTCATGCCTATGATGACTTCCATGCCCCGTGCCAACATTTTTTCTACGTAAATGCCTTCGACATGGGCTTCAGGTGCAACCTGGTTTATTCTGAGCATCATCAGATCAAATGCGTCTCGCACGTCATCAGCCGTAGACAGGTGTAATTTCACGCCACCGAGGTCTGTTTTATGAATAATGTTAGGTGAGACTATTTTTATAGCTACCGGGTAGCCTATTTGCTCCGCAGCTTCTACTGCCTCGTCAGGAGTGCTTGTCAGGTGGCCTTCCGGTATCCTGAAGCCATAAGCACTCAGGATCTGTTTGGCTTTAATGTCTCCAATGTGGTACCTCTTGGTCCTCAGATGCCGGGCAATAATCCGTTCCACTCGCCGGCGATGAACCCTGAATCGTGTCACTATCCGCGGTGGACGCCGCCGCCACACTGAATACTCGTACATGGCCTTGAGGGCGTCGACTGCCCGTTCAGGTGAGTTATAGACCGGCAGTCCGGCAGCAACCAGTTCCTCGTTTCCCGGCATTACATGCTTGCCCCCCATGAATGCCGCGAGAACAGGCTTGTCGGCTCTTACGCAACCGGCAATGGCCCTTGCGGTCTCAGCAGGCTTTGTCATGGCCTGTGGTGTCAGGATTACGATGATGGCGTCTACTGAATCATCGTCCTGAGCGGTGCTTAATGCAATGGCATATCTTTCCGGATCAGCGTCGCCCAGCACATCCACGGGATTCCCTGTACTTGATGCCCGTGGAAGTTTTCCTTTAAGGGCGGCTGCCGTACTATAGGCTAGGGCCGCGACGGTCATGCCGGATTTTTCTACAGCATCTGCAGCCATTGTGCCCGGCCCACCGGCGTTTGTAATAATCAGAACACGGTCACCCTTGGGAAGGGGCTGCATTGCCAGGGCCGATGCATAGTCAAAAAGGGCTTGAAAATTATCTGCCCGGATTACTCCCGAGCGTCGAAAAGCCGCACCATAGGCCATATCAGCTCCAGCAAGACCTCCTGTGTGAGAAGAGGCGGCCTTCAGGCCTGCAGGGGTAGTCCCGGCCTTGAGAATTACTACCGGCTTGATGGAACAGGCATCTTCCGCTGCCTTCACAAATTCGTCACCGGAAACTATATCTTCAAGGTATCCAACGATTACCTTTGTATTGTCATCCCCGGCAAAGGCTCTCAGGAAATCTACTTCCGTGAGATCCGCTTTGTTACCGAGGCTGACAAGCTTTGCAAGCCCGAAATGTCCTGTGACAGACGAATCCACAATGGCAGTGCACAGTGCCCCTGATTGGGAAAAGACTGATATGTTTCCTGATTCAGGCAGGATCCCCGCAAATGAGGCATTCATGTGGTGATGCGTGTTCATAATGCCCAGACAGTTAGGTCCAAGGAGCCGCACATTGTGAGCCCTGCAAAGGCCTGCCAATTCCTGTTCAAGGCTTGCACCTTCTTCGCCTGTCTCCCTATACCCAGCGGTAATCACTGTAAGGGCCTTCACCCCCGCGTCTATAGAGGACCGTACGGCAGCCATGACATTCTGCCGGGGAACGGTCACAATGCCCAGGTCCACAGTTCCTTCATAATCCTCAAGGGTTTTGTAGCATTTGAGCCCGAGAATTTGGTCTGCTGACGGATTGACAGGTATTATATCACCGGCAAAACCGCCATTGATCAGGTTGGCTACTATCTCATAGCCCACCTTTCCAGGCTTCCTCGATGCCCCGATTACCGCGACGTTTTTTGGATGGAGCAGAGCTTCTAGCATTTTTTATAGATCCATTTTGTGAATTTAATTAAAAATACGGTTTAACTGTTTTTAATTGCCCATAGAGCTTTTGTAAATAGCGGGTTCATTAGATCTCTTCGGACGTTTCTAATTAAAGCGTAAAGAGATACAACCAAGTACCTTGCCATAATGCTTTCCCTCCCTCATCAAGTAGGACGGATTCATGCTTTATGATATAATACGAAAATTAGAAGAAGGGGGAAGGCTATCAGTTTGGTCGTGAATTAAAAAGGAGAAGTTTTGATATGAAAGAGGCGCTTTTTTATACAGTTGAGGACAAAGGAAAGGTACAATGCCGGCTCTGTAACAACCATTGTCATATCAAGCCGGGGAAAAGGGGAATTTGCAAGGTCCGCGAGAACAGGGACGGCAAGCTCTATAGCCTTGTGTACGGAAAGGTAATTTCGGAAAATTCCGACCCCATTGAGAAGAAACCCCTTTTTCACTTTCTGCCGGGTTCAATCTCATATTCAATTGCCACGGTGGGGTGCAACTTCAGGTGTCTGCACTGCCAGAACTGGCAAATATCCCAGTATCCACGCATCCATGAAGGAGAGATACCCGGGGAAGACAGGGACCCGGAGGATATTGTAAATGCAGCGGTTTTGCACGGAGCAAAGAGTATCAGCTATACATATGTTGAGCCCACAATCTTTTATGAGTTGGCTTATGACTGCGCAGTTCTGGCTAAAAAGAGGGGGCTGAGGAACGTCTTTGTCAGCAATGGCTATATGACACCGGAGGTGACCCGGCATCTGGCTCCTGTGCTGGACGGAATAAACATTGATGTTAAGGCCTTTACGGATAAATTTTACCACGATGTCTGCAAGGCAAAGCTTCAACCCGTGCTTGATAATGTTCGTCTGATGCACGAATTGGGAGTATGGGTGGAGGTTACAACCCTGGTTATTCCCGGATGGAATGATTCCCCAAAGGAGTTGAGGGACATAGCCAGGTTTGTTAAAGGGGTTGATCCCTCAATACCGTGGCATGTCACCGCGTTTTATCCCACTTACAAGATGTTGGACAGGCCGCCTACTCCGGTTGCCACCTTGCGTCTTGCCAGGGAAATAGGTCTTGAAGAAGGACTGCGATTTGTCTATGAGGGCAATGTGCCTGGTGAGGGCGGAGAAAATTCCTATTGCCCGGCCTGCGGCGCAGAGCTCATCAGGAGAATCGGCTTCAGAATAGTGGAAAATCTGCTGTCTGACGGAAAATGCAGCAAGTGCGGAGAGGTTATTGAGGGCGTATGGGCCTGATAATCGGAATCTCATGCCACTTGAGCGGGATGTCCAACAAGACGATCAAGGTGGAACCGATAATCCGGGCGGCAAGCACAATTCAAAGGAAATACGATTAAACAACAGTAGAGCGCTTCTATGGAAATACCGCTGCTAAATGACATCGTCATCATTTTCGGTTTGTCTGTCGGCGTCCTCTTTGTCTGCCATCGGCTCAGGGTTCCGGCCATTGTTGGATTCCTCGTTACAGGAATAATAGCTGGGCCTTACGGTCTGGGACTGATAAGGGCAGTCCATGAGGTTGAAATTCTGGCCGAAGTCGGCGTTGTGTTGCTGCTTTTCACAATCGGAATCGAGTTTTCCCTCGAAAAGCTGCTGCGAATCAGGAAAACAGTACTCCTGGGAGGATCAATACAGGTATTGCTTACCATTTTGGTAACTTTTTTTGTGGTTAACCGCCTGGGTCAGCCAGTTGGCGAATCGATCTTCATAGGCTTTCTTATATCACTTTCGAGCACGGCAATTGTGCTGAAACTCCTTCAGGAAAGGGCTGAGGTTGACAGCCCCCATGGACGCACAGATCTTGGCATTTTGATCTTCCAGGATGTCATTATCGTGCCGATGATTCTTCTCACGCCTCTTCTGGCTGGAGCGGCGGGCAGATCAGGAGAGTTTTTTTTCATTATAACGGCCAAAGGAATTGCTATTATCGGTTTTGTAATTGTCAGTGCAAAGTGGATTGTCCCGCGTCTATTGTATCAAATAGCCCGGACGCGCAGCCAGGAACTTTTTATGGTGTGCATAATAGTCATATGCCTCTCGGTTGCGTGGATGACTTCCAGCGCAGGGCTCTCCCTTGCCCTGGGAGCGTTTATGGCAGGATTGATTATTTCCGAGTCTGAATATAGTCATCAGGCCCTAGGCAGTATTCTGCCATTTCGGGATGTTTTCACCAGCTTCTTTTTCATATCTGTTGGAATGCTTCTTGATGTCGGTTTCCTTTTTGAGCATCCAGCCACTATTGCCTTCATTGCCGTGGGAATTTTGGTCTTAAAAAGCTGCATCGCCGGCTTGGCGGCGTTTTTATTGGGCCTTCCCCTACGCACAGCAATTCTGGCCGGCATCGCGCTGGGCCAGGTAGGTGAGTTTTCCTTCATTCTGTCGGAATCCGGCATAGAACATGGTCTCCTGATTGGTGACACGTATCAGATGTTTCTGGCCTGCTCTGTGCTGACTATGGCCGCTACTCCATTTGTCATAGCCCTGTCGCCTCGTCTGGCTGAGCTTGTCCTTCGTTTGCCCCTTCCGGAAAAGGTAATATCGGGCTTTTCTCCTGTTGCAGAAATCGAGGCCAAGAGGAAAAAGGACCACCTTATCATTGTCGGTTACGGTGTAAACGGCGGGAATGTGGCCCGGGCTGCCAAGTTTGCGAGTATTCCCTACGCAATTATTGAAATGAACCCTGAAACAGTAAGGAGCGAACAAGCCAGAGGGGAACCGATTTTTTTTGGCGATGCAACCCGGGAAGCAGTGCTTCAGCACGCAAACATCAAAGATGCCAGAATTGTTGTTGTGGCGATTAATGATCCTGCGTCCACTCGCAGGATCACCGAAGTCACAAGGAGATTAAACCCGAAGGTCCATGTGATCGTGCGAACGCGTTATCTCCAGGAGATGAAATCCCTCTATGAATTGGGGGCCAACGAAGTAATCCCGGAAGATTTTGAGACATCAGTGGAAATATTTGCCCGGGTTTTGGCAAAATATCTCATACCCAGAGATGAAATCGAAAAATTCGTCACTGAAGTACGCTCTGGCGGCTACGAGATGTTTCGCCGCCTTTCCAGGGACACGACAGCCATTTCCGATTTGAACCTTTATATGCCTGATGTCGAAATCGATACGGTGCGGATTGGTGAAAAATCATCCTTAGCCGGTAGGAGTCTGGCTGAGATGGATTTGAGGAGGAAATTTGGAGTTACCGTATTGGCAATTCGCAGGGATCAGGGAATATTGGCCAATCCAAAGGCCGATATGCCGCTTTTCGCAAAGGATGTGCTATATATCATAGGTTCGCCGGACAAGCTCGCCGAGGCTGCCGGCCCGCTTGACAATCCTTGATGAATGCGCGCCCTTTCTCTTTTTCATTAGCACTAATGAGATTATGAAATGATTCCCCAAAGTAGTTGAGGGACATAGCCAGTGAAAATACCCATACCTACTCTGTGAATGGGTTTAGCGCGCGTACCCCCGTTTTCGTAAAGTCCTTATGGTTTCGGGTTACCACTGTTAAATCATGGATCAAAGCCGTAGCGGCAATTTGCTTGTCAAGGGAGTTCTCTGGATGAGGTACCCGCAGTCGACCCCAGAGCTGAGCAATGTCCTTATCAATATCCAATATAAAGTCATAGTATTTGATAAGTAGCTTCTCCAACCATTTTTCCAACTGGGCCGCTTGGCGGGTATCACCTCGATGGCGGATTAACTCCACGCCTCGGCGTAGCTCTCCAACCGTGACAACTGACACAAAAACCGGCGCTCTCTCCCTTATCACAAGTTTGAAGAAATCTTGTACGCCTTTATTGGCCTTCGACCGTTTTCTCGCCTCGCTTATCACGTTTGTGTCAACCAAGTACATGATCTTCTTCGTGCTCATCCTCTATGCGCTCGAAGTCATCATCCTGGCCCACATTCGGCATGGATGCGAGCACTTCTGCAAAGCTCTTTCTCTCAGACGTCAGTAACACTTCCTTAAGTATGACACGATGTTCGGCCTCAGCACTTCGACCATGACGCGCGGCACGTTGTTTGAGAACGTCGACGACGCGATTATCAAGATTTCTAACCACTAGGTTCGCCATATCTTCTCCTTCAATCGTATATTCGATGTCAGCAATGATAGTATGCTGCCGAAATTAATGCAATCATTGATTGCACCAATACGCAGAAAATTCCAAGCTGTGCGGTTAGGTTGAAGGCCGTGCCTCCGGCCGCCTCGCGCAAAGAGAGTTGGAGCCCTTCCATGGCTGGTCAAGCGGCCTCTTGCAATTGACTTCACTATTCTCCGTTCTTCCACGGTCAACAAGATCATTACAATCATTGGCCCCAGGCGGGCAGGAAAAACATATTTCCTCTTCCAGGTTATGGGAGAGTTGACCAGAGAAGGTGTTGATTTATCTGAATCCGTGAGGAAAAGACAGGTTAATCCCAGGAAATTCTATCTCATAGACCAGGGGATGCACAATTATCTTACTTTGAATTTTTCGGGAAATATGGGAAGGGTCCTGGAAAATCTGATATTTCTTGAACTCAGGAGAAAGACCGATTCCATCTGGTATTACAAGACCAGAGGAGGGTACGAAGTGGACTTTCTCATGCAAGATAACGGAAAAAACCATCTCATCCAGGTGTGCTATGATTTGAGCAATATCAATACGTTCAGTCGTGAGAAAAAGGCCCTCCTGCTGGCAATGAAAGAATTGGGGATAAACACCGGCCTGATTTTAACGCTGGATGAAAAACGCGTTGAAGAGAGAGACAACTATTCGTTACACATTGTGCCGGTTTGGGAATGGCTGCTTTCCCCACTTACTCATTGACAAGCAAACCATCTTGTATCATACTCCGAATTAGTTTTACTTTATTGGAGAGTTTTCCCTAAAATGCAATATATCAAGAGGATCCTGAACATTGATCTGC
>JAUWHV010000134.1 GCA_030605675.1 Deltaproteobacteria bacterium
CCCGCATACTTCCAAGCTCACTACTATGGGGTCCGGGAAGAGGGGAGATAAAATCAATATTGAGGTAGATCTCATTGGTAAGTATATTGAAAAATTACTTTTGGCCGGGCATATTAAAACAGAGAAACCGACCGATATTGACACGGAGTTTCTGGCACGGCATGGGTTTCTATAGTGTCTGAACGGAAAGACAGTTCAGACACAATTTTGAATTCTAAATGTTGAATTTTGAATTAAAAAAAGGAAATAACCTTAATATGTTAATTGTCTCTAACCTAAATTGAGAAAACAAAAGACGAAAATTTTTTTAACGAGGTTTATTTAACAATGTCATTATCCACTATAGAAGAAGCCCTTGAGGATATTCGGGCTGGAAAAATGTTTATCCTTGTCGACGACGAGGACCGGGAAAACGAGGGTGACCTCACTATGGCTGCAGAAAACGTGACTCCTGAGGCCATCAATTTCATGGCCAGGTATGGTCGCGGCTTAATTTGTCTTGCCCTTACGGAAGAGCGGGTAAACAAGCTAAAGCTCCCTATGATGACTTCCCAGAATACGTCTATGTACGGCACGGCCTTTACAGTATCCATAGAGGCTAAACATGGAGTCACAACAGGTATCTCTGCCCATGACAGAGCAACTACTATCCTGACTGCCATAGCAGACGAATCCGGTCCGGAGGATATTGCCATGCCGGGCCATGTCTTTCCATTAAAGGCAAGGGAGGGAGGAGTCCTGGTGAGAGCAGGCCAGACCGAGGGTTCAGTGGATCTCGCAAGGCTTGCAGGCCTGAAGCCCTCCGGGGTCATATGCGAAATCATGAAGGACGATGGGACCATGGCCCGGATGCCTGACCTTGAAGTCTTTTCTAAGAAACACGATCTCAGGATTGTCACAATTGCAGACCTCATAGCCTATCGTCTTCGCACTGAGAGTTTTGTGCATCGGGAGGTTGAGACCAGGCTGCCCTCCAGATTCGGCGGCGAATGGAAGCTCATCGTCTACAGCAGTATAATCGATCCTAATGAGCATCTTGCCCTGGTGCTGGGGGATCAGGAAATCCGAGCAGATGAGGAAATTCTGGTGCGTGTGCACTCTGAGTGTCTGACAGGAGATGTGCTTGGTTCCCTCAGATGTGATTGCGGTCCGCAGTTACAGAGGGCCATGAGTCAGATAGCCAAAGAAGGCCGGGGTGTCCTTGTCTACATGAGGCAGGAGGGCCGGGGTATCGGCCTTTTGAACAAACTTCGGGCGTACTGTCTCCAGGATCAGGGAAGAGATACCGTGGAGGCCAACCGTGAACTGGGCTTTAAACCGGATCTTAGGGACTATGGTGTCGGTGCCCAGATCTTGCGGGATCTTGGGGTGAGAAAAATGAGACTCATGACAAACAATCCCAAAAAGATTGTGGGGCTTGAGGGTTATGGAATGGAAGTGGTGGAAAGAGTCCCTATTGAAATTCCACCCAATGAGGAGAATGTGGACTATCTAATGTGTAAGAAAGAGAAGATGGGACATCTGTTACATATTTAGTGTCTGAACGAAAAACCCGTTCAGACACAATTTTGAATTAAGGTATATGTTTTTTAAATCTTCTTCCACAATTCAGCATTCAGCATTCAGCATTGTTTATATAAGTGAGAGGGGAATATCATGCCTAAGACATTTGAAGGTCACTTACAGGCCCAGGGATTGCGTTTAGGTATCGTGATTGCGCGATTTAACGAATTCATTTCCAGTAAGCTCCTTGGAGGTGCATTAGATGCGCTTGTCAGGCATGGATGCATAGAAGATGATATTGAAGTGGCCTGGGTGCCCGGGGCCTTTGAAATTCCCCTTGTTGCCAGGCGTATGGCCAATAGCGGCCGCTATGACGCTGTGATATGTCTGGGTTGCGTCATCCGTGGGGCTACACCACACTTCGACTATGTAGCTGCTGAGACTTCCAAGGGGATCGCACAGGTTGCAATGCAGGCAGATTGCCCTGTTGCCTTTGGAGTGCTCACCACGGACAGTATCGAGCAGGCCATTGAACGGGCAGGTACCAAGGCCGGGAACAAAGGCTGGGACGCTGCCCTTGCGGCTGTAGAGATGGCAAACCTCTTAAAAGGCCTAAATGCCTAAATTGTCTGTCCGCCATAAAGGGCGAGAGATTGCCCTTCAGATTCTTTACCAATGTGACTGGAATACCATTGAAGACATAGATAAGGTCATTGTGGAATATGCCACTGGTCTGGCTTCGGAGGTTATCCCTGAAGATGATCCTGCCTTGGCATTCGGCCGGACCCGGCTGCAAGGGGTGCTTACCCATAAGGCGGAGATCGATTCCATCCTGAAAAAGAACGCCAAGCATTGGCGTTTGGACAGAATGGCCAGTGTAGACAAGAACATTTTGCGCATAGGGGCCTTTGAGTTATGTTACTGCCCTGATATTCCTCCTAAAGTAGCTATAAATGAGGCCCTTGAGCTTGCAAAAAAGTTTTGTGGCGGGGAATCAGGCGCCTTTGTCAACGGTATATTGGATGCAGTCTTAAGAGATAGAGAAAGGGCGGAAAAGGCATAGTCTCAGATATCATGACAGCACGATATGATTTCAAAACAATAGAAGAAAGGCATCAGGCCGACTGGGCGAAAGAGGGCTTTTTTTCCGCCAAGGAGGATAGCTCCAGGCCCTGCTATTATGTCCTGGAGATGTTTCCCTATCCTTCAGGCCGGATACACATGGGTCATGTCAGGAATTACACCATAGGGGACGTAGTGGCCCGGTACAAACGCATGCAAGGTTACAACGTCCTTCATCCCATGGGGTGGGACGCCTTTGGTATGCCTGCTGAGAATGCTGCTATTGAACACAGGACCCATCCTGCCACATGGACTTATGAAAACATTAACTACATGCGCAAACAACTCAAACGCCTGGGGTTGTCATATGATTGGGAAAGAGAGTTTGCCACATGTGATCCGGAGTACTATCGCTGGGAACAGCTCTTCTTTATCCAGATGTTTGAAGCAGGACTCGTATATCGCCGGAAATCCAAAATTAACTGGTGTGAAGGTTGCCGGACAGTCCTTGCCAACGAGCAGGTAGAGGACGGCAAGTGCTGGCGGTGTGATACAGAGGTAGTGGAAAAAGAACTGGATGGGTGGTTTTTTAAGATCACTGACTATACTCAAGAACTCCTGGAAGGATGCGACAGGCTGACCGGATGGCCGGAAAAGGTCCTCACAATGCAGCGCAACTGGATCGGTCGCAGTGTGGGGACGGAGATCATATTCCCGCTGGCAGGAGTAGATGGCGAAATCAGGGTATTTACTACCAGACCGGATACCCTTTTTGGTGCGACCTTCATGAGCCTGTCACCGGAACACCCTATGGCCCTGGAACTCTGTATGGGTACAGGTCAGGAAGAAGAAGTAAAGACCTTTATAGACCATTGGAGCAAAATACCTTCAAGAGAAAGACAAATCACTCAATCACAAAATCATTCAATCACCAAATCACCAAATCACCAAATCACCAAATCCAAAAAAGGTGTCTTCACCGGGGCCTTTGTCAAGCATCCGCTAACCGGTGAAAGTATTCCGATCTACATTGCTAATTTCGTTTTAATGGAATATGGCACCGGGGCGGTGATGGCTGTCCCTGCTCATGACCAGAGGGACTTTGAGTTTGCCAAGGAATACGAGTTACCCATAAAGGTAGTAATTCAACCAGAGGGGGAAAACCTGAAGTCCGAGACCATGAAAGAGGCATGGGAAGGCCCCGGCATCCTTGTGAACTCCGGTTCTTTTGATGGCATGGAGAATGAACAGGCCAAGGAGGCCATAACCGGACACCTGGAGACCCGGGGTCTTGGGAACCAAAAGATCAGCTACCGCCTGAGGGACTGGGGCATATCCAGACAGCGCTACTGGGGAACGCCTATTCCCATGGTCCAGTGCGAAACATGCGGGATCGTACCGGTCAGGAAACAAGACCTGCCTGTGATCCTTCCCCTGGATGCCCGGTTGGACAAGCAGGGCCGGTCTCCCCTTCCCCACCTTGAGAGTTTCTGGTCTACAACTTGCCCCAAGTGCGGTGGACCTGCCCGGCGGGAAACCGACACAATGGATACCTTTGTGGAGTCATCCTGGTATTTTGCGAGATATGTATGCCCTGATGAAACCTCGGCCCCCCTGGATCGGAAGAGGGTGGATAAATGGCTCCCTGTAAATCAGTATATCGGTGGAATTGAACACGCCATACTGCATCTCCTGTATGCAAGATTTTTTACCAAGGTCCTTCGAGACCTGGGATGGCTTTCGGCAGATGAGCCTTTTGCAAATCTCCTGACTCAAGGCATGGTCCTCAAGGACGGGGCAAAGATGTCCAAATCCAAGGGGAATGTGGTTGACCCTGATAAGATGATCCATACTTACGGAGTTGATACGATTCGTCTTTTTATCCTCTTTGCTTCCCCGCCGGAAAGGGACCTCGAATGGAGCGATCAAGGAGTTGAGGGTGCCAACAGGTTTCTGCACCGGGTCTGGCGTCTGGTCACGGAAAACCTTGAGGGTTTGACCTCAGCAAAGACTGACAAGGAGACCCTGATTCAGGGGACAAAATCCACTAAGGCCCTCAGACAAAAATCACACCGGACGATTTTAAAAGTTACCGAAGACATTGAACAGCGCTTTCATTTCAATACGGCCATCAGCGCAGTCATGGAGTTGATCAATGAGGTAATGTCCTGCCTCAACCGGTATGGAACCCCTGAGATGGACCAACAGGGGGATTGGGCCGTACTGAGAGAGGCCATGGAAGCAGTGTTGATCTTGCTCTTTCCAATGGTGCCCCACATAACAGACGAACTGTGGCAGCTTCTTGGCCATCAAAGGTCTATAAGTCTTGAACCATGGCCTGTTGCAGATCCCGAGATCGCACGTGCTGATACTGTAAATATCGTGGTACAGGTAAATGGTAAGCTTCGCAGCCAGGTCGAAGTAGCTCAGAATACAGATAAGGAAATCATCGAATCTATGGCCCTGGATGATCCGAAGGTAAAGCGGTATACACAAGGGAAGGTTGTACATAAAATCATATATGTGCCTGGAAGACTGATTAACATTGTGGTAAGGAATTGAGGTCTATCAGATGATTAAATTTTTACAAATCGTTTCCTGTACACGTCACAGGGGGCGTTTTATCCTTGCTGTTTTTGCCTTCTGTGTCCTCTGGACCTCGTTATCCGGTTGTGGATACCACTGTGCCGAACGTATAGAATCATTACCTCCCTGGATAAAAACCGTATATGTGGCACCATGGGCCAACCGCAGCAACGAACTTCTCCTCGGGGTCTGGATAACCGAAGAACTCAGACATGAATTTTTAAGGGGCAGAGGACTGAAGCTTGTCACAAAGGATGAAGCCGATGTGATCCTTGAGGGAGAGATTGTAAGCACAAGCACCAGCGGTCTTTCCTATGTTAGATACGACCGGGCTGTTGAACGACGCATCACAGCCGAGTGCTCTGTGCATCTGGTGCGCCGCGAAGGCGGCAAGGTCATATGGCAGACCGGTAATATTGTGAGAGAAGAAAGCTTTCTTGTGGGAAAGGATGTAATGCAGACCGAGGGCCTCAAGGACGAGGCACTGCAAAAACTCAGCCGCGACGTGGCTGAGATAATCTATCACAGGATTACAGGTGTCTTCTAACCTGCTGCCTGGGCCTTTATCAGTACCTGGACTTTCCTGCTCAGCCTGGAAATGTTCCGTGAAGCTGTACGCTTGTGAATAGTACCCTTGGCCGCTGTCTTGGCTATGGCCTTTTGAGCCAACCGCATATGCTCCTGGACCTCTGCAGGTGATTTCTCTGCGATGGCGGCCTCAAGTGCCTTTACAACGTTTTTTATTCTTGTTTTTTTGGAGCTATTGCGCAGTTGACGCTCTTTATTCTGACGTGCCCTCTTAATGGCAGACTTGTGATTGGCCAATCTATCCTCCTAGAATATTAATTATTATTATTTTCCTAAAGACAAGAACCTCATATAATATAGCACCTATTTGATGTCAACATGGATCTTTCACACCTCTTAGATCATTTTAAGATATTTAGTGACGCGCCTGGCCTTTTGGCTGTGGCCATAGTACTGATCTACCTGATGTTGGCCAAGGCTGCTGACATATTTATTGACAAAATCTTAAAGCGCTTGGCAGGCCTTATAAAGTTCGGTTTTGATGACAGGCTGATACCCTTTGTCCATGGTCCTGTATGCTGGACTGTTGTCTTAATGGGTATCCTTCATGGGCTGATATTGGTGAAGTTGAAGCCGCCGTGGGCTTTCCCCCAGAGGGATGTTCATCTTATTTCTGCAAATACAAATGAAATCCCGCTTGATAAATCCCTCAATTCAGGTATCAACTGTCTTATTGCTGATAATTTTGCAGGGATAGGTTCCAGCCCGTAAGCCATTGCCTGGTGATGAATTATAAAGAATGGCCAACCAGGCAATTCAGGCGACGGGAAGAATCGCGGCGTTGGATCAATTTTCAAGAGGTATACAAACAGTTGGCCGGATTATTGGATTGTTTCACACTTTGGAAGAATCTGCAAGTTGGGTGCATCCGTTGCACCAAACCAGATTGCGGCCACACAAAACAAAGAACCACTGAATCTTGTCCCACATAGATTGATGAACTGCCAATGTTAGTCGTATCCACCCGCAGTCTTAAAATCTTGGTCGCTCTCGCCTGGTATGTCGGGGGCATTATACTGCTGCTAAAAGGGGGCCGTCTGCTGGTCGAAGCAGATACGCTGAAACCAGAACAGGACTGGCCTTGGCTGGCTGCTGTTGCCGGACTGTTCCTTGGTGGCTTGAAAACAAAATTTCTTTTCAACAAAATTTGCCAGAAGAATCTGGACAGAATAGCCGCCCTGGAGCGGCCGAAGCTCTGGCAGTTTTTCAGGCCGGGGTTCTTTGTGATGTTAACGGTAATGGTTCTGGCCGGCGCAACTTTATCCAGACTGGCGCACAACAATTATCCCTTCTTAATCGGCGTGGCCATATTGGATCTCAGTATTGCCATCGCTCTGCTAGGGAGCAGTTATGTCTTTTGGAAACAATGAGATTTTGGCCCTGGCGAAAAAAGAAGAAAGACCCTCAGGCGTTAATAAAAAAGAACGAAGGGCAGGCCTTGTCCTCCAAACCCAAACTCGAAGCCATCACTCACTGGCAAAAGGAGCAGTTCTTAAAGGAATTTAATGACCGTGAAGAAGTTTTCTTTTTAGAATTGGCGCAAAGAAGTATTTCAAAAGATTATCCTGTATGTCGTGATTTATATTTCTTCTGCTATTTCAGCACCCTTAGATTCCGGTTTCTTTCTCAAGCTGGTCACGATGCTCGTTTCAGTTACGTCTATGCCTGGGGATTAAAGGACCTGAATGATCAAATCTCTTTTTATGAGAAAAAACTGGAAAAATGGAAAAATGGGGGACATTGATCTCAGAACGGCAGTTACGAGATCATTGTCCCGGTGGCTGCGTTGCCTGGTAGCTGCAACTTCTCATTTAACCCGCAACTCGCAACCCGCAACTCGCAACTCGCAACCCGCAACCCGTCAACCGTCACCCCGCAAGACACGGTTTGCGCGCCGCGGTCACCTCATCCAGCCTCCTTACCTTGCACCTTCTTGGTGCGTCATACAGCAGGTCCGGATTTTGCCTCGCCTCACTCACAATTGCTTTGAATGCTTCAATAAACTGATCGATATCCTCTTTGGACTCTGTCTCGGTCGGCTCTATCATGATGGCGCCATGCACAACCAGCGGGAAATAGACTGTAGGCGGATGAAATCCATACTCCATAAGTCGCTTGGCCATGTCCAGGGTCGTCACGTTGTCGTCCTTTTGAAGTTCATCCGAGAAAACGCATTCATGCATGCACGGTCTGTCATAGGGAAGATGCAACGTCCCTTTTAGACTTTCCTTGATATAATTCGCATTTAATACGGCAAGCCGGCTGGCTTTTTTCAGATTTTTCGCCCCCATGCTGCGAATATAGCTATAGGCCTTTATCGTAACACCTACATTTCCGTGAAAGGCCTGTACCTTGCCGATAGATTCAGGATAATCTCCGGAAAGGACATATCTCTCCTTCTCCTTGACTACGCGGGGAACAGGGAGAAATGGCTCAAGCTCTTTTTTGACACACACAGGACCTGAGCCCGGCCCGCCTCCCCCGTGAGGCGTGGAAAAGGTCTTATGGAGGTTCAGGTGCATTACGTCAACCCCGATCTTTCCCATATGCACTATACCCATGACGGCATTCATGTTTGCACCGTCACAATAGACCAGCCCGCCTTTAGCGTGGACGATCCCTGCTATTTTCCGGCTGTTTTCTTCAAAAAAGCCGAGCGTGTTCGGGTTGGTGATCATGATACCAGCCGTGTCTTCGTCCATGACCTCTGCAATGGCCTCTACTGAAAGGATCCCCTGTTCATTCGATTTCACGGGCACGGAACAGTAGCTGCACAGAGCTGCAGAGGCAGGGTTTGTGCCGTGGGCAGTATCAGGGACAATGATCTTTGAGCGCTGCGATCCCTTGCTTTTGTGAAATGCATGAATCAGAAGCATGCCGGTGAGTTCTCCATGGGCCCCTGCCGCAGGCTGAAGGGTGGTCGCGTCCATGCCGGTGATTTCCGCAAGGTATTGTTCAAGTTCAAACATCATCCTCAGCACGCCCTGGGACAGGCTGGGCGGAAGCATGGGGTGGGCTTCGGCAAATCCCGGAAGGCTTGCCTGTCTTTCATTGGTCTTGGGACTGTACTTCATGGTACATGAACCTAAAGGGTACATGCCGGTATCTACGCCGAAATTCCACTGGGACAGCCTGGTGTAATGGCGTACCACGTCAACCTCACTCAAATCCGGAAAATCCGGCCCCTCGCCTCTTAATTCCTCGTCCAGAGGGACAGATTCAACATCACGCCGGGGAAGGGAAAATCCGCACCTTCCCTTTCTCCCCTTATCCCAAAGGAACGGTTCATTCAGTATCAGTCCTGTAGTTCCTACAGATTCTTTCATGACTGAACCTCCATCACCAAGGCATCCATGTCGTCCCTGGACTTGGTTTCCGTGACACACAAAAGATAGTGGTCGGCAAGTTCAGGATAGTAGGGAGTCAGAGAAAGGCCTGGTACAATATTTTTTTCCATTAGTCGCTCGCAGGTGGCCTCAAAGCCTGCTGGAAACTCGACAACAAACTCATTGAATGTTGGGGTCTTAAAGGCGATTTTGCATCCGGCCTTTTTCAATCCCTTTTTAAGATACTCGGCCTTGTCATGGTTGAGACCGGCAAGCTCCCGGATCCCCGTACCACCGAGAGAGGCCATATACATAACGGCCGCCAAAGCGCAGAGGCTGTTGTTGGTGCAGATGTTGGAGGTTGCCTTTTCCCGGCGAATATGCTGCTCCCTGGTGGCAAGGGTCAGAACAAAGCCTCTCTTTCCGTCCAGGTCTTTGGTTTTGCCCACCAGGCGACCAGGCAAGCTGCGCATGTATTTCTTTCTGCTTGCGAGCATCCCGAGGGCCGGTCCGCCAAAAGAACGGGGTATCCCCAGGCTCTGACCTTCTCCGCATACAATATCAGCGCCCTGCGCACCGGGGCTTTTCAAGAGGCCGTAAGCAAGGGCCTCCGTAAAGGAAGCAATAAAGAGAGCTTTTCTGTCATGGGCCTTTTCCCCGGCGGCCCGCAGGTTCTCAATACATCCGAAAAAATTGGGTGACTGAATCGCAACGGCTGCAAGATCGTCCATGTCATCAAGCCCGGCAATATCGGTCATACCATTTTCCAGATAGCCGAGCTCCACAATCTCAAAGCCGGTTGGCTCAAAATAGGTTCTAACTACCTGACGATAAAGGGGATGAATCAGGCTTGAAACAGCCACTTTTTTTCGTTTGGTAATACGGATGGCCATGAGAAGTGATTCAGCCAGGGCCGTGGCGCCATCATAATGTGATGCAGTGGCGATTTCCATGCCCAGAAGCTGCGCAGTAAGGGTCTGATACTCATAGATCGCCTGCAGGGTTCCCTGGCTCATTTCCGGCTGGTAAGGGGTGTAAGACGTTACAAACTCGGAGCGACTTAATAGATAAGACACTGACGCGGGAATATAATGCTCATAACTCCCGGCTCCCAGGAATACTCTGTACTCCGGGGAGACTGCCATGCTCTTGGAAAGGGCCTCCATGTGATTGTTCAGTTCCCACTCGGTCAATGCCTCTGGCAGATTAAGATCGCTCTTTAATCGGCAATCATCAGGGACAGTCGAAAAAAGATCATCAATGTCATTAACCCCCACAACCTGAAGCATTGAAGAGATCTCATCGCTTGTGTGAGGCAGATAGAGCATTTACATTGCTCCTTTCAGCTTTTCCAGGCAAGCGACATTGGTCATAAGCCTGTCCATTTCAGATGGGTCACCAGGTCTTACCTCGACAAACCATCCATCACCATACGGGCTTTTGTTCACGAGCTCAGGCGACTCTTCAAGTGTTGTGTTAACAGCAATAATTTCTCCGCTTACCGGCAAATAACATTCGCAAACTGCCTTGACCGATTCTACGGTTGCGAACTCTTCACCCTTCTTAAAGGTATCACCTGTCTGCGGCAGTTCCACGAAGACAATGTCTCCGAGTTGGTCCTGGGCATAGTCGTCAAGCCCGATACAGACCTTGTCGCCTTCCAGCCTGGCCCATTCATGATCGTCTGTGTACCGAACATCATCGGGCAAGTTTAATTCACTGATTTCTTTCATGATCCTTCCTCGTTGGATTGTTGATTGTTGATTGTTGATTGATGATTGCTTTTGTGAGCTTTTCTGTGCCCCTTGCCCCTTGACCCTTTCAACCTCTGAACCCATTAACGATTATCATATACTACCTGTGTATGCAAACGGACCTTTGCATTGTAATTTGTTCGATGCTCAATATTGTCCGCGGAGAATTTGACGAAACTCCTGAAGCCTGATAGCTTTTAGAGTTATTTGTTTTTTAATTCAAAATTCAAAATTTAGAATTCAAAATTGTGTCTGAACGGCCTTTTCGTTCAGACACTGGATAGGAGATTATTTATGAGCAAAACACAACGGACCGCCATATATGACCGGCACGTGGCCTTGGGCGCCAAGATAGTGGAATTTTGCGGTTGGGACATGCCCATTTTTTATCCCACCGGGATCGTGGAAGAGCATCTGGCCACCCGCAAGGGAGCAGGGCTTTTTGACGTCTCCCATATGGGGCGATTCATCTTAAGGGGTGCCGGGGCCCTGAAGTTTCTTCAGCATGTCTTGAGCAACAATGCTGAAGCCCTTGATATCATTACGACAGGTGCCCAATACACGATAATACCGACTGAAACAGGCGGGGCTGTTGACGACGCCTATCTCTATCGTTTTGTCGAGGAAGAATATCTGTTGGTTGTCAACGCGGTCAACTGTGAGAAGGACTGGAATCACTTCCAGTCCCTGATAAAGGATTTCGACGACGTTGAGCTCATCGACCGGACAGAAGAGATTGTCATGCTTTCTCTCCAGGGGCCTAAGTCGCGTTCGATTCTGGAAAAGATAATCGAGTCCGGTTCGCTCCCGGAGCCGGCGCGAAACTCCGTAAGCATGGTGACGATTTCCGGTGTCAAGGTGAAGGTGGCCCGCACCGGCTACACCGGCGAGCCCTTGTGTTTTGAGCTCTTTGCCGACAGGGACGATGGCCCGGTGCTGTGGGACCTGATCGTGAATAAGGAAGCAACGCCTATCGGACTTGGCGCACGGGACACACTCCGCCTGGAAGCCGCCCTGCCGCTCTATGGCCATGAGTTTGGAGAAGACCCGGAAGGCAAGGAAATCCCTATAATGACGTGTCCTTTGGCCAAGTTCGCTGTGAGCTTTTCTCCACTGAAAGGGGATTTCGTCGGCCGTGCGGAGCTTGCCAGGCAGAATGAGGCGTTGAAGAAAATAATCTTCCGCGATTATTCGCTCATCCAGGACCTGCCCCGCATAACCAAGCCCATTGCAGTGGCGGGACGGGGCATCGCCCGTGAAGGTTCAAAGGTGTTCAGGGATGACAAGCATGTCGGTTACGTGACCAGCGGCACCATGGTCCCCATGTGGTCTGTCAAGGGCCAAGGGCTGGAATCGGCCCAGACCGATCAACGGAAGTTGCGCTCTATCTGCCTTGCCTATATCGACAGCGACATAATCGAGGATGATAAAGTCTCAATCAATATCCGCGGCAAAAAAGTTGACGGCGTTGTGGTGCCTTTCCACATGCGCTCCGATGCCCCGCCATACGCACGTCCGATCATCTTTGATCATGAAATCTCGGATAAGGAGCTCCCAAAAGGGAATAGGCGGGTCAAGGCCCTCAGGCTGCTGGAAAAGGCCGTGGAGAACACATGCTGGCGACAGCAGGAGTGCATTAACCTTATTCCGTCAGAGATGACCATCTCTCCAATGACCAGGCTGCTCTCCGTGATGGACCCGGCCTTCCGCTACGCCGAGCACAAGAAGGCAATAGCATTCTACGATGCAGAGATCTTCTATTACCAGGGTACTGAGTTTATCGGCGAGGTCGAGAGGATGCTGGAAGAGGAGCTGCAAGAATTCCTTGGCTGCGGGAATGTGGAGACGCGCCTTATCAGCGGGCAGATGGCCAACACTGCCGTTTTCAGCGCTATGGTAAACTACCTTAATCGCGCTGACCGCAAGTCTGAGCCCCGACGGATTCGCCAGGTGATGAACAACAATATGGGCAAAGGCGGCCACCTCAGCGCCCAGCCCATGGGTGCGCTGCATGACTTTGTGGCCCGGGATCCGCTCACCGAGCGCCCGGCCGTGGTAAATTTTCCCGTTCTGGCCGAAAACCGTCACAAGATGGACGTACCGGCCACGCTGGAGCTGATCGATCAGTACCGGCCGGAGCTTATCATCTTCGGAAAGAGCATGGTCCTGCACAAAGAGCCTGTCACCGAGATCCGCCGGTTCCTCGATGCTCAGAATATCGATGCTGTTTTGATGTACGACATGGCCCATGTGCTGGGGCTCATCGGCCCGCACTTCCAGCAGCCCTTTGCCGAAGGGGCTGATATTGTAACCGGATCGACGCACAAGACCTTTTTCGGCACGCAGCGAGGCGTAGTGGGCAGCCGTTTTCAGGAAAACGACGAGAGATACGAACTTTGGGAAGCCCTGCTTCGGCGCACTTTCCCTGGATCGGTCTCAAATCACCATCTTGGCACTCTACTCGGGCTGCTCATGGCTACTTACGAGATGAATCAATTCAAGGACAAATACCAGCCCAGGGTCATGGCCAATGCCAAGGCATTTGCCCGTGCCCTGAAGGAGTGCGGGCTGAATGTGGCCGGAGACCCTGCCATTGACTTTACTGAAACCCACCAGGTGGTCGTGGACGTAGGTTACAGCTACGGGTCGGAAATCGCGAGCCGGCTCGAAGCCAACAACATCATATGTAACTATCAGGCCAACACAGACGAAGAGGGATTCACTGCGTCCGGGGCTCTGCGTATGGGAGTATCTGAGATGACACGATTCGGCATGGAAGAAGACGACTTCCACACACTGGCCGAACTGATGCATGATGTGGTGATAAAGGATGCCGTTGTTACTGATCAGGTCAAGGCACTCAGGAAACAATTCCGTGAGCTGCAGTTCTGCTTCCGTGGCGACGAATATGCCGGGATGATGCAAAAGCTCCACGAGCTTCTATAAGCATCCAGCGCAAGAGTTGGGCTTGGCCTAGACGACGCGATTCGAAGGTAAACACATGCTGTCGAAAAAATCACGATTAGACAAAGACAAGATGGATCAAATCATTGCTGAGGCTCGGCGTCGGGAGAAAACTTATCGGGAGCAAGCGCTCAAGATGTACCCATGGATATGTGCGCGATGCGGGCGCGAATTCACAGGCAAGAGACTTCGTGAGCTCACGATCCATCACAAGGATCACGACCACGATAACAATCCGCCTGACGGCAGCAACTGGGAACTGTTGTGTCTATACTGTCATGACAATGAGCACCAGCGGTATGTGGATGAGGAATGGTATGACAAAGTGTCGCCGGGAGGCGAGCAAGAGCCACCCTCTACCTTCAAGGCATTCGCTGGTCTTGATGCTTTGCTGAAGAATAAAAAGTAACTGATCAATTTCACGATCGATAAAAAAATGAGAAAGAGGACAAACGGAATGAGTAAAAACATTATAATACTTAGCCTAATAATTGGAAGTATCCTTTTAGTTGGAGTCGCTTCAGCAGACAAGGGAGAGGCTGAAAAGGCTGCCGTGGTGGCAGCAAAAGCCTGGCTCAAACTCGTTGATCAAGGAAAATATTCAAACAGTTGGAAAGAGGCTGCCGGGTATTTCAAGAAAGCAGTGACCAAGGAACAGTGGGAACAATCGATGCAGGCGGTAAGAAAACCTCTTGGCAAAATATTATCCAGAAAATTGAAATCGAAGAATTATATGACATCGCTGCCTGGTGCCCCTGATGGGGAGTATGTTGTTATTCAATTTGAGACATCATTCGAGAATAAAAAATCCGCCATCGAAACGGTGACGCCCATGCTGGGCAAGGACGGAAAATGGCGGGTGTCAGGTTATTTCATTAAATAGAAATACCCAACCAGACACTGGAGCGGGACGGTGATCGCTAACGCGTCACCGTCCGTTCAGTTTTTACATTCGACGAATGGCTTATGGTAGAAGAAATCAGTCATTAACGTTTGTTATATTTGATCGTATTCTGTGCGTTTGTTGCAGCATTGACGATCGGCTGTATGCCGTAAGGCGAAAAGACCATGAATGACGAGCAGGCATCTGTAGAAAAAATTTTAACCGAACCTGATTATGATTACGAAGGTTTTGTAGACTACATCTATGATGGTGATACCTACAAATTATGGTACGGCAGAATTGGCTCCGGCAGCGGACCATCTGCGTTGGTTCTGCACGGCGGTCCGGGAGGCAATCATCATAATCTCGTGGCGTTTCAGGCATTGGCTGATGAACGCCCTGTGATCTTC
>JAUWHV010000012.1 GCA_030605675.1 Deltaproteobacteria bacterium
TATAACGGGTTCTGCAAGACGCTTAAGCTCCTCCACCCGTTCTTGTCCTATGTATGATTCGTAATCCTCGGCTTTTAGGATATTCTGAGGTTTAAATTCCTCCAAAAGCGCTGTCTTCTGATCTGTTTCACTCATGTCCGACGTCCTTTTTCCTAAAGGATTTCCCATTCATTATTCATATTGCCTCCGTTTGATTTCTTTTGGAGAACCGGCAATTTTTCTTCCATTCCTATAAATACCCTCGGCTCTTGAACAAATAAGCATAAATCAGAATCAACCGGACTTATGGCAGGAGGTATAGTTAGTGTCTGAACGGAAAATCCGTTCAGACACAATTTTGAATTCTAAATTTTGAATCTTGAATTTAAAAATTGGTAGCCGTTCACGGCTTGAAACTTGAAACTTGAAATTGGAAATTAGAAATTGGGGAGAGATGAACGGCTTGAAATTGGAAATTGGAAATTTGGGGGGAAATGAAACGAGTTTACGAGCTGGATGTTTACAAACTGGCAGAAGAGTTATCAGAGTCAAACGCGAGAGAATACAAAGCAATAGTTGAAAAACTCGGCCCAAAATTGAAATGCGTTCATCAATAGTGCAAAAGCATGAAGGCCAAATTTCCAATTTCTATTTTCTAATTTCAACGTTCCGTGAACGGTTACAAAAATTGTATCTATTGCGCTTCGTTTCTTTATCTGGTCTAAAAGATAAGCTGGAAATACAGGATTCCCATGCAGGGGCATGGAAAACGGAATTATAGGAATTTTTTTTATGATAGATAGATACAGCCGGCCGGGGATGGCAGCCATATGGACCCTGGAGAATAAATACAAAACCTGGCTTGAGGTGGAAATCCTTGCGGCAGAGGCCTGGGCTGAGCTCGGAGCAGTACCAAAGAAGGCTGCAGAGGACATAAGGATCAAGGCTGCTTTTGATCCGGAACGGATAGCCGAGATTGAAGAAAAGACCCGTCATGATGTGATTGCCTTTCTTACCAACGTGGCAGAGTATGTAGGGCCATCTGCCCGGTATCTGCACTGGGGTCTTACGTCATCCGACATGCTGGACACAGCCAATGCCGTAATATTTAAGCAGGCCATGGAAATCATTATTGATGACGTGAACGCCCTGATGGATGTTATAAAAAAACGTGCCCTTGAACACAGAGACACAGTGATGATAGGAAGGTCTCATGGTATCCATGCCGAGCCCATCACCTTTGGTCTGAAGCTTGCCATCTGGTACGATGAGATGCAAAGGAACCGCAGGCGTCTTGAGAATGCAAAGGAGACAATTTCCTATGGTAAGATATCAGGGGCTGTCGGCACATTTGCACACGCTGATCCCAGGGTGGAATCCTATGTGTGCGAACACCTAAGCCTTAAGCCTGCTCCTGCCTCCAACCAGATCATACAGCGGGACAGGTACGCAGAGGTGTTCTGTGCCCTGGCAGTGCTGGCAAGCTCTATTGAAAAGATAGCAACCGAGGTGCGTCATCTTCAGCGGACAGAAGTGCTGGAGGCAGAGGAGTACTTCAGGCCTGGGCAAAAGGGCTCTTCGGCCATGCCGCATAAGAGAAACCCGATCCTGTCGGAAAATCTGTGTGGTCTTGCACGGCTGGTACGTTCCTATGCGATTCCGGCCCTTGAGAACGTGACATTGTGGCATGAGCGTGACATAAGCCACTCATCAGTTGAACGTGTGACCGGCCCTGATGCCTTTATCGGGACAGATTTCATACTGGGCCGTCTTACTGGAATACTGGATCACTTAATAGTATATCCTGATCGGATGGAGCATAATCTGAATATGCTCAAGGGGCTTATCTTCTCACAACAGGTATTGCTCACACTTACACAGAAAGGTGTCAGCAGGGAGGAATCCTATGGGATTGTCCAGAAACAGGCCATGGAGGTATGGGAAGGAAACGGCACTTTTAAGGAAAGACTCCTGGCAGATCAAGACCTGGCCAAATACCTGGCTCCGGAAGAAATCGAGGCCATATTCGACATAAATTACCATCTTAAACATGTGAAAACCATATTTGAGCGGGTCTTTGGGGCTGATCAATGATTCAGAAAGACTGGAAAAGACTCAGACAGATGATATTTGAGCTCTCATACAGAGAGGGGACCTTCAGGTTGACCTCCGGGAAAGAGAGCGATTTCTACATAGACTGCAAGCAGACCACGCTTTCTGCAGAGGGGGCATATCTCTGCGGCAAACTGTTGTACAATCGCATTTTGCAGTCCGACATAAGTATTTCAGGGGTCGGTGGAATGACCCTGGGGGCTGATCCGCTGGTTACAGCAGTCTCTGTAGTAAGCTTTATTGAAGGGAGACCCATACCCGCCTTTATCATCAGAAAAGAAGCAAAAGGACATGGTACAGGGTCCTGGATAGAAGGAAAATCCAACATTCCCCTTGGGAGCAAAGTGGCCCTGGTCGAAGACGTGGTTACCACTGGCGGGACCCTTATCAAGGCAATTGAGAGGACCGAGGAGGAAGGTTACAAAGTAGCCCTGGTACTTACTGTTGTTGACCGAGAGGAAGGTGGGGAAAAGGCCTTGAGCAATGCCGGTTACGAACTTTCATCGCTGTTTACGCGTGGAGATATTCTGGCATTGGTTAAAAAATAAAAGGAAAATTTTTAAAATGATGAAAGACAAAGTACAAGAATCACTGGACAAAGTACGTCCCATGCTGCAGCAGGACGGCGGGGATGTAGAATTGGTAGAAGTAGATGAAGGTAGCGGGATAGTCAAGGTCACCCTAACCGGCGCTTGCAAAGGCTGCCCTATGAGCCAGATAACCCTTAAGTCAGGAATTGAGAGATTTCTTAAGAGTGAAATCCCCGAGGTAACCTCTGTAGTGGAGGCATGAATGAATTCTAAGCGCGGGTTCAGAGCGGTGAAATCAGCTCAAAGCTCGAAGCTCAAAGGTCAAAGAGCTATCGAAATCAACCCCTTTCAGCTTTTAGCTTCAGGCTTTCAGTTCTTATGCAACGCCGCAGATTGGGTTTTTTCAACGGAATCATCAATGATGATAGGGTTCGCCGGCCTTGATAGTACAGGCCCTGTAGATCTGCTCTAGCAGGATGAGTCTTGCCATGTCGTGTGTAAAGGTCATTGGGGAGAGGGATAACCTCTTATCTGCTCTCTTGATTATTTCCGGTGCAAGCCCCGAGGCCCCACCTATCACCATGGCCAGGTCTCTAACCCCTCTTGCCTCCAGGTCTGTCAGCATCCCTGCGAGTCCGGGGGAATCCAGCATCCGGCCCTTTATGTCCAGGGCAACTGTAAAAGCTCCCTTTGGCAGGGCCTTTACAATGGATTTGGCTTCGTGCTTCATGACCTCGTCAGGTTTCATATTTCGGGCAAAGCGGACGCCCCGAACCTGGAGGACCTGCACACGAATATAGTGCTCGATCTTCTTTATATAATGCTCGATACCGGCCCTGAGCCAGGTATCCCGGGTTTTATCCACCCAGATTAAAGAGAGACGCAACATGGGTTATTCTCAATCTCAGAAAGAACTCTTAAAAAAACTTCCAAAGGTTGACGAACTGATACAGACATTATCCGATGAAGCCCCCCGGCGGGTCAGGGTAACTGCCTGCAGAGATGTCCTTGACAGTCTGCGCTCATATATTCTGTCCTCACAAGAACCTGACCCCGATTCAGTAAAATATGAAACCATAAAAAAACAAATCGAAATGCGTCTGGCATCACTGCTCATGCCCTCCTTAAGGCCGGTAGTAAATGCCACGGGCGTGGTGATACACACAAATCTCGGACGCTCTCTGCTCCCCAAAGAGATCTTTCAATCCTTGCTGGATATAGCAGGTCGATACTCAAATTTGGAGTATAACCTGGAAAAAGGGATAAGGGGAAGCAGATACAGTCACGTAGAAGAGTTGCTCTGTGATCTGACCGGGGCGGAGTCGGCCCTTGTAGTAAACAATAATGCCGCCGCAGTCCTTATCACCCTGGAAACCCTGGCCAAGGGCAGAGAGGTGATTGTCTCCAGGGGTGAGCTCGTAGAGATAGGCGGCTCCTTCCGCATCCCTGATGTAATGGCGAAAAGCGGGGCCATCCTGAGGGAAGTCGGGACCACAAACCGCACCCATTTGAGGGACTATGAGTCTGCCATAGGGGAACAGACCGCGCTTCTTCTCAAAGTACATCAGAGCAACTTCCAGATGGTGGGCTTTACAATGGCCGTATCCGTCTCAGATCTGGCCGAACTCGGTGCAATACACGGCGTCCCTGTATTTGAAGACCTGGGTAGCGGCAATTTCATAGATTTCTCAAGATATGGAATAATGCATGAGCCTATGGTCCAGGAATCGCTGGCTGCCGGGGCAGACCTGGTGAGTTTCAGTGGTGATAAACTCCTGGGTGGGTCACAGGCAGGGATCATTATCGGGAAAAAGGAATTTGTTGACCGGATAAAGGAAAACCCCATGAACAGGGCGGTCCGGATAGACAAGCTCACGCTTGTGGCCCTGGAAGGGGTCCTGAGACTCTATCAAGATCCGGAGCGGGCAGTTAAGGTCATACCTACACTCAACATGCTGTGTCTTCCCAGTGATGAGCTCAAATCCCGGGCCAGGCGACTTCAAAGACGACTAAGGGCCTTGAAACTCCCCGGCATATTGATAAACACAGTAGAGACTATTTCCCGTGTTGGAGGAGGTGCTTTGCCGCTGCAGCAGCTCAAGTCCGTGGCAGTAGCTCTTACTCCGGAAAACAAGGCATTTTCTGCTGTACGCATCGAGGCTGAACTCCGTAAAAACGAACCGCCCGTGATCGTAAGGATTGAAGAAGACCAAGTGCTTATGGACATCAGGACGGTTCAAGAGGAAGACTACAGGATTATCACCCAGGCAGTGGCTTCCGCCCATTCGAGGCTGAGCAAATAGTGTCTGAACGAAAACCCACTCGAATGATTCGTTGGGTTTCGCCTGTTGAAATTATATTTTTGTAAGTGCCTGATTTTAGTAGGTTGGGTTGAGGTACGAAACCCAACATAACCTTGCAGGCTCAACCCAACCTACAAGAAAACTGAGTAAATAGTGGTTGGCTGAAACTTTTTTCGATATTCGGATATTAACAATGACTGATCCTATATTTCATCTGGTCCCAGCGGACCTGGAACGGCTGGGTAACCAGGTCATTAAATGGCTTGGTGAAATTTTTCCCTTTTCAGAATGGACATTCTGCCCCATTTCCGACCATGTTGACGGCCTTCCGCCTGCTAAACTTTCAGAGCGTCAGAGACAGAGAGCCTTTCGGGCTTTATCTGAATGCAAGGGATTTTGGGACCGGATAGGACAGCAAGTCCTGATCCCAATCAGAGACCTATCAGCCACTCCAAATCACCAAATCACCAAATCACCAAATCATCCAATCACCCTCGGCACCCTGGTGTTATTTAAAAAGGACAATTCCATCGGACCGGAAGAAGCTGAAAGGTGGCTTCCTATTCTCCAGTCCTGGGTTGAAAATAAACTCGAGGTCCTGCGATTGGAGTCCTCTTTTTCAAGATCAGGAGAAATTCCTCCATATGTATATCTTACTTTAGAGGCTATTTTTAAAAAGGAGGAGCCTTCAATCTCCTTGCTGCACCTCGTACAAAAGCCTTCGGCAAATTCCAATTACTGTAATCATAAAAGTGTAATCGACCTGTGCTCGATGCTTTGGAGACATTCTGATCCTGAATGGCTGGGGGGAAATTTCGGGGATTTCTGGATTCTTCTGCCTGGAGTAGACAAGGACAAACTGTCTTTTGGCCTTAAGCAGTTAATTTCTAAGGCCCGGACAGTGAAGATTCTGATTTCTAAAGCTTATGGCCACCATATCTCCGGGCCTTTTGATATCCGTCATGTGGGAGAGGACATCTATGGTCTTGAAAGGTTGGCCGGGGAACTGGGTACTGCAATCTTTTGCACAGATGATCAAAAAGCCCTTGAAGACACCCTGGGTACTGAGGGGCTTGGATCAAGACTTGATCAAGCAAAAAAGGTGGTCAAGGGAAGCTCAAAATATGCCGTGGCTTATGTTAAATCAGCGCCCCATGATTTTAAAGACGCCTTAGGGCAAGACAGGGCATTCATTTCAGAAAAAAAAGATAACGCCTTTCTAATCAGAAAATTTGGCAGAAAGGCCCGGGAACCTGATTTGGCCCAATGGGGGAGTGAGATCCAGAAACTATGCACTGCCGCCCAGGGTACGCCTTCAACCATAGGCATTGCTGCCGGCGGCCAACCTGCAGTGGGACCATCCCGAACACCGGTATCAGCCCTGTGGGCCTTTATGCATGCGGATCTGTTAGGAAACGGTTCAGTGGCCATCCATGACAGCTTGACCTGGAACGTCAGGGGAGACAAAATCCTTTCGTGGGGAGATCTGCCCGGCGCTTGCAGAAACTACAGGCTTGGCCTCAAGACTGAGCCTCTAAACGCCAATTTACTTAATAGCCTGGGGGTTTGTCTTGCAGAACAGGGAAGGACCAAGGCGGCCATTAATGCTTTTTCCAGAGCTGCAGGCACGTCTCCTGAAAATTTTATGGCCCTTTATAACCTTGGTGGGGTCTTTTTCCAGAAAGGAGACCTCAGAAGTGCTGAAAAGGCCTTGAAAAAGGCCTGTGCACTGAAACCAGGCGATATACGCTTAGCAGGCCGTATGGCCGAAGTGCTCATTGAATCGAACCGGGCAAAAGAGGCCCTGGATGTTCTCAGTCCTTTTGTAGATAGACCTGACCAACCAGTACCAGGGGCTGTTTTTCGAATACTCGGCAAGGCCTACAGGGTCCTTAATCAATGGCAGGAAGCCAAGACATCATGGCAGCAGGCTATCAAAATCAACCATGAAGATTCGGAGGCCATGGCACTTCTGGCCCTTGGGTACCTTGAAGAGACACATGACTGGAAGACAGCCGCAAAGCTTGGACGACAGGCAGAGGCATTGGGAAAAAAATCCAGACATATTCGCACTATTCTCTGCCGACTTAACAAGAAATTGAATTCCCTTGATGATCAAAATTAACCCTGGCTCCCAAATCAGACCCTTGACAAGAGAAAAACCAACGTGTTAACAAACTTTATCACGAGTAAGTTGATAAGCCATTTCATAATTACTTAATGTCCTTAGAGGCTCCTGATTTTTTCCAGCCCTAAGATGATTTCTATGGTATGGTAATTTTTTGGGGTTTTAATTCGTCACATCTAAAATACTTATATGGGAGATATTGCCAATGAAAGAAGTCAGACTTCATGGCCGCGGCGGGCAGGGAGCTGTTACCTCAGCTGAGCTCGTGGCAACTGCAGGCATAGATGAAGGAAAATACGCGCAAGCCTTTCCCAGCTTCGGTCCGGAAAGGAGGGGTGCCCCTGTTACGGCTTTTGTAAGGATGAGTGACACCCCGATAAGGACCAGGGAAAAGGTCTACCGTCCGGACATAGTGGTAGTACTGGACTCAGCGCTTCCCTCTTTGGTAAAGGTTTCAGAGGGGTTGCATGAAGACGGAATTGTTATCCTGAATACCAGCATGAAGGAGTCGGAGGTCAGGGAAAAATTTGGCCTGGATAGCAAACTCGCCATGGTAGATGCCAATACCATAGCCAGAGAAGTCCTGGGATTGCCCATTACCAATACCACGATGCTGGGAGCCCTTTTAAAGGCTACCGGCATTGTAGGGACAGAGGCCATGGAAGACGCATTGGACCGCCGGTTTGGGCGGCTTTCTGAGAAAAACAAGGCTGCGATGCGCAGGGCATTTGAGGAGACGACAGTTACTGGATGATGCCGAAGATATTACCAACCCCATAACATCTTATGATAAAGTGAAGGAGTAACAAAATGCCCAATACTGATGCCATTATAGGTTGGAAGACAATAACCTTTGGGTGCCACGTGATGGAGCCAGGCAGCTCGGTCAAATTCAGGACGGGCGATTGGCGATCTCAAAGGCCGGTCATTGACAATGAAAAGTGCATCAAGTGTGGTATTTGCTGGATATATTGTCCTGACATGGCCTGCATCCAAACTGAAGACGGCTTCTTTGAGATAGACTTGGAGTACTGTAAAGGTTGTGGCATTTGCGCCCACGAGTGCCCCAAAGATGCCATAACAATAGTCCCGGAGGAGGGATGATCATGGCCAAACGCGTGGGAATTGAAGTTTCAATTGCACTAGCTGAGGCGGTAAAGCTGGCGAATGTAGATGTGATCCCTGCTTATCCCATTACCCCTCAGACCCATATTGTGGAACACCTTTCGGAAGTAGTAGCAAATGGAGAACTTGACGCTGAATTCGTCCTGGTGGAATCTGAACATGGAGCCATGAGCTGTTGCTGCGGTTCTTCAGCAGCCGGGGCCAGGACATTTACCTCATCCAGCGCCCAGGGCCTTTTGTTGATGAGCGAGATTCTCTTCATACCAGGTCCAATGAGGTTTCCCATAGTCATGGCTGTAGTGAACCGTGCATTGTCTGCACCCATCAGTATCTGGAACGATCACCAGGACATAATGAGCCAGAGGGATATCGGCTGGATCCAGACCTTTGCAGACACCGGCCAGGAGGCCTTTGATCTTATGCTTCATGCCTTCAGGGTGGCTGAAGACAGACGGGTGTCCTTACCCATGATCGTAAACATTGACGGCTTCACCCTGAGTCACGTTGTCGAGGCTGTAGAGCTTTTGAGCCAGGAGGAGGTTGATCAGTATCTTCCTCCTTTCAAGCCCCGCTACCGCCTGGATCCTAGAAAGCCCATCACCATGGGTCCTGTAGGTATTCCAGAGATATATTCAGAGGCAAAGGTCGCGCACAATGAAGCCCTCAAGGCGTCCAAGAAGGTGATACTCCAGGGATGGAAAGAATTTGCCGATCTTTTCGGGCGTCAGTACAATCCTATTGAGACCTACCGCTCTGAAGATGCCGAAGTTTTGCTGGTCACAATGGGCAGCATTTCAGAGACAGCCATGACCGCAATAGACACCATGCGTGATAAAGGGCAAAAGGCAGGGCTTGTAAAAATCCGTCTGTGGCGTCCATTCCCAGGGCCGGAATTTCGAAAGGCCGCCGGAAAGGCAAAAATCCTGGCCGTAGTGGATCGCTGCCTGGCCCCTGGCGCAATCTGCGGCCCTGTGGGTGCTGAGCTCAGGTCTCTTTTCTACAAGGTGCCCGGGGCTCCTAAAATTTTCAACTTCATTGCCGGGCTTGGTGGACGGGATGTAACTGTTGGGCGGTTCGAAGAAATGGTCGACAAGGCCTTGGTATTTGCCAAGAAACGTCCAAAGGAACTGTACGAAGTGATCGGAGTGCGTGAAAAATGATACCTGAATTCGAAAAATTCAAACGATTTAAGGCAAAGAATCTCCCCAAGGAAGAGCTGCTTGCACCGGGCCACAGGGCATGTCAAGGCTGCGGTGAAGTCCTTGCCCTTAGAATGGCTATGAAGGCCTTGGGAAAAAATGTGATTGTATGTATGGCCACAGGCTGTATGGAGATCATTACTACTCCATATCCACAGACTGCCTGGAAAGTGCCATGGATTCACATTGCTTTTGAGAATCCGGCATCAGTGGCATCGGGCATAGAGTCTGCCATGAAGGTCCTGAGACGCAAGGGCAAGATCTCTAAGAAACACGTAGACATACTGGCAGTGGGAGGAGACGGTGCAACAAGTGATATAGGTCTTGGCTGGATCTCCGGTGCCTTTGAGCGAGGCCACGACTTCACTTATATTTGCTTAGATAACGAGGCATACATGAACACGGGAGTTCAGCGCTCCAGTTGTACTCCATACGGGGCCATGACAACCACCAGCCCTCCGGGGAAAAAGAGCTTTGGCCAGGTCACCTGGAAAAAGAACGTGCCGGGAATAGCAGTGGCCCATAACATCCCCTATGTAGCTACGGCTTCACCTGCCTATTTCCTGGATCTCATGAATAAAGTAAAAAAGGCGGCCCTGGTCAAAGGACCTGCTTACATTCACATATACTCACCGTGTCCAACAGGTTGGGGATCGGCACCTGAGCGCTCTATCGAGTTTGCCAAGCTGGTCGTGGAGACAAGAGTCTTCCCCCTGTATGAAGTTATCGAAGGACGCTATATCATGAGCCGTAAGATAACAAAGCCCAAGCCTGTTCAGGAATACCTGAAAGGCCAGCGTCGCTTCCGCCACCTGGATGAAGAACATATCGCCTACATCCAGCAGCGGGTGAATGCCGACTACGAAAAGCTGGTCAGGTTATCGGAGATGACGTAGTATTTTATTTCATTGCCAACCTTACAAAGGGCGTTTGTGAAACGCCCTTTTTTTAAGCTTTTCCGATTAACCCTTGAACCTTTGAACCCATGTTCTGTTTCTTCATCTTTTCCCATTCAAAATTCGATGTTGGACGTTCCCTGTCTGCGTGCGGACACGCACAGGCAGGGATGTTCGATGTTCATCTTTTTCTTAAACCTTGAACCTTTGAACCCGTGAACGGTTACGATTAATTGATCTCAAAACAGGTTGGAGATGATCTCATACCCACCAATCCAGGAGCCGATCATGCTACCGAGGCCTGGAAGCAAGAAAGCCAAAAAGACTTTAAGCAGCTTGTTTTTCCACCAGCCGATCAGCGTGGACATGTCTTCCAGTACTGTTTCAAATTCCCTGACCACTGGCGGCTGAACCAAAACTTGGACAAAGGCGGTGACATAGCCGGCACCGATGACAGGCGTCAGGCTGGTCACAGGCGCCGCGGCAAAGGCGGAGACAATGGTAAGCGGGTGAGCTAAGGCCAGCATGGCCCCTATGGAAGAAGGGATGCCGTTAGCCAAGATCCAGTAAATAATATTTTCACCAGCTACATCACACCCTTTGTTCCATGCGATTATTCCAAGAGAGGCAAGGATCACCGCAGGGATAGACCAGCCCAGAACCTTCCAGATCGGGGAAACAGGCGGAATAATATCGATCTCCTCCATCTGGGCATGCCTGTCTTCCGGCAATGCCTTTTTGATTCCCTCGACATGGCCTGCTCCCACCACTGCAACAATTCGCTTGCCCTCTGCGTTCTTGATTCTTTCGGATAAAAACGTATCTCGTTCGTCGATAAGGACCCGCTTCAGCTCCGGCAGGGCCTGTCCCAGTTCCAGCATAAGTTCTGAAAGGACATCTGTTTTCTTTAATTCGTTCAGCTTTTCTTCTGTGATTTCAGTCCGATCGAACAATCCAGCGAATAGACTGGCCAACAGATAGTTTTTCTTGAAAAAGGATGTAGCATGCCAGGCCCGCCGCAGAGTGACCCTGACATCGCGATCGCACAGGGCTATGGGAATCCCTTTTTCCTCCGCAGTCTTCACAGCCACCAGAAGTTCTGTGCCGGGTAATACCCCAAGCTGGTCTCCCAGCTTTTTCTGGTAGGAAGCCAGTATCAGGTTGAACAACAGGGTACTGAGCTGCTTTTTGCGGATGATTTCCTTAAGATCCAGGGATTCCCAACGCTTCTTTTTGGACAGCGTCTCGTACCTTTTGGCATCAAGTTCCACGCACACGCAGTCCGGCGTTTCGTTTTTAATCACCCTGCGGACCAAATCGACCGAATCCCTGGAGATATGAGCCGTGCCGATAAGTATAATCTCCCTGGTTCCCAGATGGATGACCTGTACGTCCGAGGGATAATCCCTGTTTAATCGTTCTTGATCCAGCATCAATATTTTTCCAATAAGCTCGGTGTTATTATTCTAATCCTGATCCGTACACCAGATTCAGTTGTATAGGTTCAAAGGTTCAGGGTTCACCTTTGAACCCGTGAGCGGTTACATTCAGTTTAATGGAATTGTCCGGAAAAAACAGTCCCAAACTTCAATATCGCAGGACCAGACAGGGAAATACCTATAGGGGGGCCTTAAGAGCTTTGCAAAAAATTTTATAGAGGAAGGGTTTGGCATCCTTTATATCATCCCAAAAGTAGTTTACACTTTTATTTTTTGAACCGCAGAATATCGAACAAGAAATGTCGAATGTCGAAATAATACTTCGAAATTCTGCGGTTCCTTGTTCTGCGGTTCGATATTCAAAATGGATGACTAAAGAACCAACCTCGAAAACTGCAAACTACAAAATGAAGGATGCCAAAGATTTTAATCAATTTCTTCTATGATGAGGTAACTCCGATCACCTCTTCCATGGTGGTTATCCCGGAGAGAAGTTTTCTGCAGGCATCGTGCTTTAGTGTCCTCATTCCCTCTTTGAATGCCTGCTTTTTAATGGTTTCTTCATTTTCTTCCAAGTGGATCATTTCTCTGATTGTATCAGAGACAGAAAAGACCTCGTAGATCCCGATCCTGCCCCAATAACCCGTATTGCGGCAGCGGCTGCAGCCCGTACCCATTTTCGCCTGTGCGTGTTTTGAGGCTTTGTAGCCAAGGGCCCTTAGGCGATCCGCCGGGATCATTACGGGTTTACCGCACGATTTGCAGACCATACGCACAAGCCGTTGTGCCACAATTCCAATCAGGGTCGATGCGATAAGGTAAGGATCAAGGCCAAGGTCCTTCAACCTCGTAATTGCACTGACAGCATCATTGGTGTGCAGAGTGGAAAAGACCAGGTGGCCGGTCAGGGCTGCCTGTATGGCATGCCGGGCAGTTTCACCATCCCGTATCTCCCCGATCATGACGATGTCCGGGTCCTGTCTCAGTATGTTCCTGAGTATTGAAGCGAATGTCACATCTATTTGTGGCTGCACTGCTATCTGATTAAACTCTTCGCAAACCATTTCAATGGGATCTTCCACAGTAACTATATTGATATCCGGTGAGCTGAGGTGTCGAAGTGTAGAGTAAAGCGTGGTAGACTTTCCGCTTCCTGTTGGTCCTGTAACAAGTACTATGCCGTGGCTATTTTGAATAAAACACTTATAGGCATGAAGGTCCCTTTCTGAGAATCCAAGCTTGGTTAGGTCGCTGAAGAGTATCTCCGCACTTTGTAGCCTCAGCACAACCTTTTCACCAAAGGCAACCGGTATAGTAGATACCCTGACCTCTGCCTCGTCCTCCTTCCAGGCAACTTTCAAACGACCATCCTGAGGCCGGCGTTTTTCCGCTATGTCCAGCCTGGACATGGTTTTTATTCTGGTGCATATTGGTTCGTGTACTACCCTGGGCAGACGGTAGATGGTATGCAGGATGCCGTCTATGCGAAGGCGTATCCAGGACTGTGTTCGCTTTGGCTCTATGTGAATATCGCTGGCACGCTGATCCAGGGCATACTGAAAAAGGTGATCCACTGCCTTGTGTATGTATTTGTCTGAGGATGCGATATCCGGAGCTGCCAGCCGCACATACTGTTCCAGGTTGGATATATCCGCTGTTGGAATTTTGAGCACATTTTCAGCAGCAGCAATGGATTGTTTGAAGTCAAAGAATTCACTTATAATGCGCTCGATGTCTCGGCGGGGAGCTACTGAGATACGGGTCCGGGCCTGACATGCCCTCTCGACATCCTGTTGAAGCTCCCGATCTTCGGGGTCGTAGCAGACTATTTCGAGCTCTCCATTGTCCCACGAAAGAGGCAGCACCAGGCGCTTTTTGGCAAAAGAGGCCGGAAGTGTCTTTGTCACGACCTCCATATCAAGGCGTAAGGGGTCCAGTCGCCTGAACGTCCACTTATGATCCCTTGCTATAAGAGAAATAATATCTGCTTCTTCAAGATCAGTGTCAGGGGAATCCGCCCGTGGGAGTTGCAGCGAATCCAGCCATTGCACAAGATCCTGGCCCTTCCGTCTAGGTATGGAGAGCTTGGGTGTTAATTTAGCGATCTGCTCTTTTGATAGAAGGCCTTCCTTTTCAAGGATTTGGAAGATATAGTCAGGGTCGTAGTATGGATGAGACATGAGCCTGTGCGTCCTTGTGGTCTTGAGTTTGATGACACTACTCTTTCTATATCGGTTTAAATCTCTTATTTATAAAGTTCGAGATATTTTTTTCCGGCCCCAATGACCAAAAATGAGATTATATTGTTTTAATAGTATGGAAATTTCCATTTGAGTTTGCAGATTGATGTCCCTTGCTCGCTTCTTGATATCATCTGATGTCCTCTCAAGGGCACAGGGCGCACTTACCCTCACGGGCAGGGAGGCGCATCACTTGATGTGCGTGAGGCGTTTGGGGCCAGGGAGCCTTGTCGAACTCATAGATGGCTCCGGAGCGGTAGCCAAGGCGAAAATCATCCGGGTAAATGGGACAGAAGTAGGTTTGCAAATTATGGATGTCTTAGAACAGCAAAATGATTGTCTGCCGATTAATCTGATTGTGGCCCTGCTCAAGGGAGACCGCATGGGCTGGATGATACAGAAGGCGACTGAGTTGGGGGTTCAGACTATCTGTCCTGTAATTACCCAATATACTGTGGTAAAAGTAGATGTTGAAAAGACCGGCAGACAAATCGTCCGCTGGAAGAAGATAGCCGGACAGGCCTTGAAGCAGTGTAGAGGAAGTCGTGTGCCGACTATCTACCCTGCAGTTTCCCTGGAAGGGGCACTGGAAAAGGTCTCTTATGCCAAGGCAAAGATTCTTCTCTGGGAGTCGGAAAAGAAGCGCTCCTTGTTTTCTGCCTGGAGAGACCAGGGAAACGCTACTCCTGTAGCTGTTATTGCCGGGCCGGAAGGAGGCTTTTCCAGGGAAGAAATTCTGGCATGTAAGGGAGCGGGTTTTTTCACTGCCACCATGGGTACAAGGACACTCCGCTCAGAGACCGCAGCCATTGGAGCAGTAGCGGCCATGGCAGCAATGATAACTTGTAAGCGTTTACAGGGCACAGCATCTGCTTTGTTGTCGGGTACTTGAAGTACAGGGAGTACGTCTGCGTACCCGTCGCCTCGCATCTGCAGCACCCTGTAAACGCTTACAGTTCAGCAGGTTAGGGCATCGCATCTGCTTTGTTGTCGGGCACTTGAAGTACAGGGAGTACGTCTGCGTACCCGTCGCCTCGCATCTGCAGCACCCTGTAAACGCTTACAGTTCAGTGGGTTGCGGTAAAACGGGCGTTGTAATCCCGTGAACGGTTATGATGACTTCAGGTTTGGAGGAAAAACGTTGAGCAAGGAATGCTATCATGCCCTGGTGTTGGCCGGAGGGTTTGGGACCAGGCTTTGGCCGAGGAGTCGACAACACAAAGCTAAGCAGTTTCTCTGCATCCACAGCCGGGAGACGCTTCTTGAGCAGACTATTTCCAGAATTCGGCCTATGTTTCCCTGGGAGAGGATCTGGGTAATTACAAAACCGGCCCAGGAGGAAGATGTGTTAGCCCATGTTCCAGGCATTATCAGCTCTAATATACTCATTGAGCCATGCCCCAAGGGGACTGCGGCTGCAATTTCCTGGGCCACAGCCAGGATTGAGTCCCTCCATCCCAATAGTTTGATAGCAGTTCTACCTTCTGACCATCTTATCGAGGATGAGAAAGACTTCAGATGTGTTCTGGATGCCGGGCTCTTCTTTGCCGGATCTAATCCTTGCCTTGTTACTTTTGGGATAAAGCCTGCTAGGGCTGAGCCTGCTTATGGTTATGTGGAGATTGGCAGGTTAAGAACCAAGATAAGGGGTAAAAATTGCTATGACGTTACGGCATTCCACGAAAAGCCGGACAGAGAGACTGCGCTCGATTATCTATCATCAGGGACTTTTTTTTGGAATAGTGGAATTTTTGCCTTTTCATCCAAGGTATTGTTTGATGCCCTTAAAAAATGGATGCCGGCAGCATGGGGGCCCCTTGAACGTATCAGGTCCCTCTCCGGCTCAAAGGAAGAAGTATCCATGGTCCGCAAATACTATGACCTGATACCGGATGATTCTCTGGATAAAGGTCTTCTGGAAAAGGCATCTAATGTTGTAGTCTTTCCATGTGATTGTGGCTGGCATGATATGGGGGTCTGGGAAACCTATTATGATCTATCGACCAAGGACGATGACGGAAATGTCATTGATGGACTGGTTGCCTCTGTTGGATGCAAGAATTGTCTGCTCATGTCGGAAGGTGGTATCCTGGTGGCTGCTGTGGGGACAGAGGATATGGTAATTGTGGCTGAAGGTGATGCGGTGCTCGTCTGTCCAAGGAACAGGCTTGATGAGGTTAAACAGGTAGTAGAAAAGATCAAGGAAAGAGGTCTTGCGGAATATCTCTGATGAAGATCCGTGCTAATCACCTTACAGTCCTTCGGATTATACTGTTGCCCCTGCCGTATTTTTTAGTCTATGGAGACATCAGGGCAAAGATCGCGGCCCTTGTAGCCTTCACTCTCTTAGGTTTTACTGACTATCTTGATGGCCTGCTGGCCCGCCGTGATGGTAGCACACCTCTGGGCAAGCTCCTTGACCCCGTTGCCGACAAGATCTTTATAGCTGTTACACTGATCCCCCTGGTAGATCTTGGCATTCTCCCCCTTTGGATCGTGTGGCCAATTTTTTTAAGGGAATTTCTGGTGACAGAGTTCCGCAGATTTTGTACAGCATCGAGAAAGCAGCTCCGTGTCACTGAACTTGCAAAAGTCAAGACTACTCTTCAAATGATAGGAGCAGGCCTGATTTTCATGACTGATATGTTCCCGGACAAAACAGTTCTTATAGCATTTTTGTCCGGTGCCTTTCTGGCTACTCTATTCCTGGCTGCGGTTCTCTATTGGAGGAATGGTCACCTGTCAACTCGTTTGCAAACGGCATTGGGCCTTCTTGCATTTGGGCTTGCCGTAGGGCTGTTACTTAGACCGCCCCATATTATTATTACTTATGGCCTTGTTATGCTTGGAATTACCCTGGTGTCCGGTAGCCAGTATCTTATTATAGGCCTTCCGGAATGTCTGAGACAAGGGCTGCCGGCCCTGGGAAGACTTATTGTCTCGTTAATGCTTCCGCTCTTGTCACTCGCCCTGATGCCCTTAGCTCCAAAAGAACTGAGCAGCCTGGTGGTCCTTATCGTGGCGCTTGAGTTCGGGAGCCAGGGGCTTGACGTGTGGGCAATGCAAGCGGGAGAAATCGATATTTCCTGGATAAAAAGACGTATACTCATACCTGTTGCCTTGCTGTCGCTCGTGCTTGGCTGTGTGTTTTATGGGTTTGAAAGTGCGGTTCCGGCCTTCCTTTGGATTACAACCGGTCTTTGTATTTGTTATGCAGTAGCTAATATCCGGATATACTGGAGAGCCGCTTGCAGGACTCATAATCTTGTTAAAGAACAAGGCCCGAGGAGGTGAAAAGGCGCAACGAGCTTGATTTCCAGAAATGCTCCCGTTATAAAAACAAATATGGGCATCCTTCATTCACCAGTTTACACTTTTTTCGAAAAAGCGTGTATTATCGAATTGAATGCCGATGTTGAAACTGGAAATTTGAAATTTGAAATTAGGTAACGCATCTACATCTTTGTATTTTTCCAATTTCAAGTTTCCAATTTCCAATTTCACTGCCAAAACACAAAATCAATAAAGTGTAAACTACTTTTGACTTGTCATGAAGGATGCCCAAATATGTATGCAGATTCCGGTCTAAGGCTCGAAGAGCTGAATAAACCCGTAACTATCAGGGAAGAGATTCAAGAGCGCGAACGTCTGATCTTGTGTCCCCAGGCATGTCTCAGCAGCGAGACCAAAGGAAGACTCTATCCTGTCGAACCCTGTAATATCCGAACACCCTTTCAGAGAGATCGCGATCGCATCGTCTATTCCAAGTCTTTTCGCCGTCTCAAGCATAAGACACAGGTATTTTTGTCTCCCATGGGAGATCATTACCGCACCCGTCTTACACACACGCTGGAAGTATCAGAGATCGCGAGGACAATCGCCAGGGCACTTCGCCTTAACGAGGACCTGGCAGAGGCGGTGGCCTTGGGTCATGACCTTGGGCATACTCCCTTTGGGCATGCCGGTGAAACTATTTTAAACGAGATTGTGCCCGGGGGATTTTCTCACTGCCGTCAGGGCTTGAGAGTGGTGGATGTGCTGGAAAATGGCGGCCGGGGTCTAAACCTCACCTATGAAGTCCGGGATGGAATATTTAAGCACTCAAAGGGTTTTGGAGAGATCATCCCCAAAAAATCAAATAAGTGGGCCATGACTGTTGAAGGAAGGATCGTGCGCATAGCAGATGTCATTGGCTATCTGAGCCATGATCTGGACGACGCAATTAGAAGCAAAGTGATCTCTGAAAAGGATGTTCCGTCAAAGTGTAAAGATGTCTTGGGAGAAAATCACGCCACCCGCATCTCGACCATGATCAAAGACGTGATAGCAAGCACCAAGGTAGTGAATGGGGAAATGGAGCTTTCAATAAGTCCCCGTCTTTATGAAACGATGATTCACCTCAGGGCCTTTCTTTATGACAACGTGTACAGGGCACCTCAGGTGCATAATGAATTTGAAAAGGCCAAAAAGATCCTCTTTGACTTGTATGAGTATTTTTTAAAAGACAAAGATGCCTTTATCCGGGAAAATACTCGGATGTTTGAAGAAGAAGCAGTAGACATCGACGACAAGACCCCTTATGAGCGCAGGGTCTGTGATTTCATCGCCGGAATGACTGACCGTTACGCGCAAAATCTGTACTCGCGGATTTTTATTCCCTCTTCAGTTGTCTAAGCTCCGAGTTTTTTTAACAGCAGTCTCCGGTGAGACAGAACCTCCAAAGGTGGATTCACCAGGTTCGACAACTCCCTTGGGCATAGAGACCGCTTTATCCCCCCCCAGAATATAGCCTCCGTCCATCCGTATGGTTGCCCCGGTCATGAAACTTGCGTCAAAGACCAGGAAGCGCACCATTTTTGCCACCTCTTCAACCCTTGCGGTACGCTGCAAAAGAGTATGATCAAGTATGGCCTTTTGTTCTTCTGTACTCATTATCTTCCAACCCCTGGTACGCGGTCCATGACGCGTCTCAACAAAACCCAGCATGAGTTCATTGACCCGTACCTCAGGGGCACCCTGTCTTGCCCAGGCCGCGGTAAGGGACTGGATGGCCCTGTTTGACAGCGAGTAGCAGTCATTAAACACCAGACCTGCCGGTCCACTTCTTCCCACCAATCCGGCTATGGAGGAAATGTTGACCACGACTCCATTCCCCCGGGTCTTCAGGATTGGTAAAGCCTCCTCAAAGAGGTACCATTTGGCAGTCACAGTGGTCTTGAACTCCAGGTCCCACTGTTCCGGTACATACGGGCCGTGAACTACAGGCCAACCGCCCCTTTCAATATTGTTAATCAATATATCCAGACGCCCAAAGCGGTCCTGAGCGGTGCGAATTACCTTTTTCACGTCTTTAAGACAAGTAAGATCGGCCGGAACGGCATGGTAATCAACGCCTGTTTCTTTCATATGCCTATGCATACTCTCAAGGCTGTCCAGCCAGTCGTGATAAGGCAAAACACATTTAACCCCTGAACGGGATAGCTCAAGGGCTATGGCGAGGCCAATGCCTTTTATGGCACCGGCAACAATGGCAACCTTGTTTTCGGATTCCATAGATAATTATCCTCGGCAATAAAACAGAAGGTTCATCGTGGATTACTGGGGTAATCCACTTGAACAGCTATTAGCGCTTAGCTTTTAGCAGTCAGCCAAAGTAGTTTACACTTTTTTGA
>JAUWHV010000032.1 GCA_030605675.1 Deltaproteobacteria bacterium
GATATTCTCCCTATTGTCAGTAGGAATAAATACTACTTTTAGGGAAAGAATAGATCAAGTAATTTAATGTCTCGGAATTTCTACAACTCATTGAATATACAGGGGGTGGTTGAGATAAATATTCTTGTCTCGCATCTGGAATAAATGTTCAACCAACTGCTTTTAAAAAAGAGGTTTTTTAGCTTGATAGGGCGAATATAGGATGCCCCCTAGTTCCATTATCTAACAGGACAACCGCTTAAGCAAAGCACTATTCGCCCGTTCCCTTTTTTTATTTTTTTCAAATTGACTCACGACTCAAGGTTTCCTATATTTGACTTATTGGAAAGCAAGTTCTTATCAGTATCAGTGACAAAATGTAAGTCTTATGCCCATTGAAGAAAAATTCATTCATTTTCTGCACGCTCTTCATCTTCATCGTAATCAGCCTCACGGCAGCCATTCCCGGATTACCGGAGACGAAAATCACCAAGCCCATGAGGTCTTTCAAATCTCAACAATTAATGCCCTGCTCGAAGGTGTTTACGATGGCGATATGACTTACGCACAGTTGCGTAAACATGGCAACTTTGGTCTTGGCACCTTCAACGCTCTTGATGGGGAGATGATAGCTTTCGACGGCATGTTTTATCAAATTAAATCAGACGGGGTTGCCTACCCGGTACATGATATACAGAAGACGCCTTTCGCGGTTGTACAGTTTTTTGAGCCGGAGTTTCACGTGGCGATAGAGCAAGAGATGGACTATGAACAACTGAAGGATCACTTGCAAAGCGTGCTTCCGACCATGAATTTCTTTTACGCAGTCCGTATTGATGGCTTTTTCAACTACATTAAGGCACGCAGCGTACCGCGGCAGATCAAGCCTTATCCACCGCTTGTTGAGGTGGCGAAGACCCAGCCAATCTTCGAGTTTTTTGATGTTCAAGGGACACTCGCGGGATTTCGTTTTCCCGACTATGCCCGTGGTGTTAACGTGCCGGGGTATCACCTCCACTTTCTCACCGAGAACCGGAAGGCAGGTGGACACATACTCGATTGTCGATTGCAATATGGTAAACTGCAAGCCGAACATACGTCGAATTTCCACATGGAACTACCAAGAGAAGGTGCTTTCCTCAAGGCTGACCTTTCGAGAGACCAACGAGGGGTAGCACATCGAGTGGAGGAATAATAAGTACAGGAATATAGTCAGACGATTGGGCGACGCACGGTCTTCATAGCCGGAATGACCATAAGCCCAGTTGAGCACCTCTGTTTCACCGCGCCCAAGATCCCGCGACCGGCGTTTTCCATGAGTATCAGGCCTGGGATACTGAATTCTTTAATAGTCCTTTGATCAAGTTCTTGCATCTGGGCTGCAGTTATCAGTAACATGGTAGAATCCTCCTGCGACAAGTAAGAAACTGGTAACTATTCAGGTTGAAGACTGAAGGCTGAAGACTGAAGTATTTCAACCATCTCGCAACGATCGAACAGAGATGAATCCTCTAAACTGAAGTTCCTGTAGTTTTTAACCGAGAAAAAACCAAAATCGTTTGTATTTACTTGTTGTTAGGAGGTTAAAAGTGTTTTTTGGGGTGTAAATATGTAGCCATGTAATAGTGCATTTAATGCTTGACATAAAGTCAAGCATATGTATTAATGGTAGCCATGCATGTTGAGATAATTCCAAATCGCAATTCAAAGCCTGCCATTCTTCTTCGAGAGTCTTATCGAGATGGAAAGAAAGTTCGAAAACGTACACTTGGAAATATATCAAAACTTCCCATGGAACAGGTTGATGCAATCAGGCGTATCCTCAAGGGCGAAAAACTCATTTCCCCTGAAGACGTCTTCGAAATTATTGAAGATGGTTCTCCTGCTCACGGTCATGTGGATGCTGTTTTGACTGCGATGAAGCGATTGGGATTTTCAAAACTTTTATCTTCGCGGGGTTGTCATCAACGTGACATTGTTATGGCCATGGTTGCTGCTCGAATTCTTTCTCCAAAATCTAAAATTGCAACCAACCTATGGTGGAAAGATACCACGTTGCCTGAGCTGCTTGGAGTTGGCAACGCCAATGAAGACGACTTATACGACGCCATGGATTGGCTGTTCGACCACCAGGATACCATCGAAAAAAAGCTTGCCAATCGTCATTTGGAAAGCGGAGGCATGGCGCTTTACGATTTGTCGTCGAGCTATTTTGAAGGTTGCACTTGTCCACTTGCAAAGTTGGGTCATAACCGGGACGGCAAAAAAGGCAAGCTTCAGGTCAATTACGGTTTGCTGACCAATAGGCTTGGCATTCCGGTGGCAATTTCTGTGTTCGATGGCAATACCGGCGACCCTAAAACAGTCATGCCTCAGGTCGATAAAATGCAGGACGTTTTCGACATTGAAGAATTTGTTTTGGTGGGCGACCGAGGAATGCTCACACAAAAACAAATTGACGAACTGCGCGACATAAGCGGCATCGACTGGATAGGCGCCCTTCGCCCGGAGGCAATAAAAAAACTCATTGGTGACGGTGCGATTCAGATGGGCCTTTTTGATAAGCGAAATATCTTTGAGTTTGTGCATCCTGATTTTCCAGGAGAGCGACTGGTTGCCTGTCACAATGAGGAGCTTGCGCTAAGGCGTAAAAAGAAGAGACAGAGCTTGCTTGGCGCAACAGTTGAAAAACTTGAAAAAATAAAACAAAGAGTCAAACGGGGACGGTTGCGTGGAAAAATCGAGATCGGCACCAAAGCGCGCAGCATCCTTAAAAAATACAAAGTCGGCAAATACTACGAATTAGTTATTCGCGAAGATGGTTTTGATTACAAAATCAACGACAGCGCTCTTGAAAATGAAGTCGCTGCAAAGAGCAACGGAGATTTGGAGTTAATTCAAAAACGTCTTGCCAGATATAAAAGACATATTGAAAGCATCGAAAAACATCTGGCCAAAGTTCGTCAGATGATCAAGAATGGCCGACTTCATGGACAAGACAAAATCGGCGTAAGCGTCGGCAAAGTTGTTAACAAATACAAAGTCGCAAAGCACTTCAAGCTCGACATCGAAGACAATGACTTTAACTTTGAAATCGACGAAGATAGCGTAAAAAAAGAAGCAGCCCTCGACGGCATCTATGTTGTCAGGACTAGCCTGCCAGACTCGCGAATGGACACATCTGAAACTGTTCGCAGCTATAAACGACTCAGCAATGTCGAGCGCGCCTTTCGTTCAATTAAAACAGTAGACCTCATGGTGCGCCCAATTCACCATCGCCTCGAAGACCGTGTTCGCGCCCACATCTTTTTGTGCATGCTTGCATACTACGTGCAATGGCATATGAAAGAAGCTTGGCGGCCACTGCTCTATGCCGATGAAGACCAAGAAGCAAAAACAACCTGTGACCCAGTTGCGCCGGCTGTACGTTCAAAATCTGCAATGAAAAAAGTGAGCGCAAAAAAGATAGAAGACGGTTCGCCTGTTTTTTCTTTTCGTGGACTGTTAAGTCACTTAGCTGCCATAGTCAAAGCAACCTGTCGCGCTCCAAATTCCAAAGAAAACGAGCCGACTTTCACAATGTACACAAAACCAAATCTAAAGCAGCAAAAAGCACTCGACCTACTCCAAACAATAAAAGTGTAGTCAGTAACGTCACACCTGTAAATACGCAAACTACATGATATTGCTAAACAATTGCGCCTTTCCTGAAAGGGAACTTCCGCCTAAAGGGCATCTGGCCAGAGGACTGTATAAAGGTCCGCGGGGAGTCAGCCGGCTTTTGTATACTATTACTTCTTCTACTGTAAAAGGCTCAATTACGATCTTATCCTTTAAAAACACCTCAAGAAGCCGTGAAAGCTTACGGGGAGAACGGACTCGTCCTACAGTCAGGTGTGGCGTAAAGACACGGTCTTCCCGTGGAAAGCCCTTTTCCTCCAGGGCTGTTTCAATGTTGTCTTGCAGTTTGCACAGAAGATCTGTTTCACCTCCGATTCCGATCCACAGTATCCGGGGCCGTCTAAGGTTTGGAAAGATGCCTGTACCATTTAAAAACAAAGAAAGACCCCTGTGAAGGCAACAGACCTCTTTGCAGGCAGTTGTCACGCTCTCCGCACTTGATTCCTGAATTTCACCCAGAAATTTGAGTGTCAGGTGCATATTGGACGGATAGATCCACCTCACATCCGCCTTGGCGGACTTCCACCGGCCCTGATGTTCTTCAAGTATCTTACGCTGTGTGCCCGGCAGGTCTATTGCCAGGAAAGTACGTACCATAACTTAAATACAGCCTCAGCAAATCAAGAGCAGTTTCCGCTGCCAATGTCTGTATCATGTGTCTTGTTCCGGCAAATCGGAATTGCCCGGCTACTGTCCGTTCAGGAGTTGATAAAGCAATATAGACTGTGCCCACAGGCTTTTGAGTAGTGCCGCCGGATGGACCGGCAATACCGGTAATAGCAAGGCTATAGCCTGTACCGGCCAAGCGTTTTACACCATCTGCCATTTCCACGGCAGTCTGGGAACTCACTGCGCCATAGATGGATAATGTCTCACGAGAGACCCCGAGGAGATCTTCCTTCGACTTGTTGCTATAGGTAATTACTCCCCTTTCAAACCACCCGGAACTGCCGGGAATGCTGGTCACCCGTTGGCTTACCAGACCACCTGTACAGGACTCCGCAAGGGAAAGAACACCACCTTTTTCCAGCAGAAGTCTACCTACTATCTCTTCAAGAGTTTCCTCATTGACGGCAACTACATGTCTGTCCAGCAGTTGTTTTATCGTGTTGCATGCCATATGAAAAATTTCGGTAACTTTTTCCGGATTCAAGCCCTTTACAGTGACAGTTACATTAACTTCGGGGAAGTTGGGATAATAACCAATGCTCAAGCCGTCCCGGCTGGATTCCAGCTTTTCAAAAAGGGCGTTTATCTCTGTCTCTGATAGGCCAAAGACTTTGAAGGTCTGCTGCCTTATATTTATTTTTTTGGAAATAAACTTGCTAAGCCTGGGGATAACCCTCTGAACCATGTGATCTTCCAACTCCCCAGGCACTCCCGGCAGAAAAAAAAGAGGGGTATCCTGGTGGACCAGGAGATATCCTGCAGCACGACCTTCGGGATTCAGAACCTCAGCACCTTCAGGTAACCATGCCAACTTTTCCCGCAGAAAAACAGGATTGACAAACCGCTGTTTCGCCCTCCTGATCTTCTCTAGGATCATCTCATTCAGGACCAGGGGACGCCCTAAGGCCTTGGCTGTCACCTCGTTTGTTATATCATCAGTAGTCGGACCAAGCCCGCCGGTGATGATAACGTATTCTGATCTCTTTATTGCTGCCAGCAGACATTCTTCAATATCATCGGGATCATCACCAATGGACGCGATCCGGGTCACCTGGCAACCAGCAGAAAAGAGCTTATTAGCTGCAAAGCTGGCAGTGGTATTTAATACCTTGCCGGATACAAGTTCATCTCCTATAGCTATAATTTCACCATGCATGACTAATTACCTCTAAATCCCACAGTCTCCATGCCAAATTTGCCATAACGCCGGCTGCAACATCATCAAACACAATACCCCATCCTCCGGGGAAGGATTTATCTATATATCTTATTGGAAAAGGCTTCCAGATGTCAAAAAAACGAAAAAATATAAAAGCAACTATAATAAAAGAAGGTTCAATGGGGGCACCAACCAGCGCCACTGCCATGCCGACCACTTCATCTATCACTATTTGAGATGGATCTTTATTTCCCAGTAAACGCTCTGCCCTGCCTGAGATCCATACAGATATCAGGATAACAAATCCAAGAGAACATATTCCCAGGAAAATTGGAAGATGACTGAAGAGCCAGTAAAGAGGAATGCCCAGGAGACTCCCGAATGTACCCGGGGCAAAGGGGATCAACCCCAGGAATAATCCGCTTGCCAGAAAAAGGATTAATCTATCTTTGAAATTCAAAGCCTTGGGAGCCAAAATTAAGGGTGAGCGCCTGAATCTTTAGGCGCAACAGATCCTTCTTCATCTATAAAATCTTCAACCGGCACTTGGCTCACAGCCTGATAAACCGCACCTAAAGGGACATTGAACCGGCGTGCCACCTCTTTGCAGGCCTCGTACTCAGGAGAAATTGTGGACCGCCCATCAGGCCTTGTGATCAATTTGGCTCGAACATTACCCCAGTTGGTTGGAACCATGCCATTCCTTCTAGGCAAAATGTACCTCTGACACCTGTTCAGACGTATCCCTGAAGTAGTGGATTCCTCAAAAAGTATCTGACTGAGGCTATGTTCATGACCAGGTGTGGCTAAGACTGTAATCTCAACACCGGGACGATTCTTTTTCATATGTATTGGACACATGACAACGTCCAGGGCATCTGCACTAAACAGGCGCTCCATCAGATACTCAAACCACTCAGGGTTCATGTCGTCCACATAACTTCTTAGCTCCACTACAACGGATTCCTTTTTTGATGACCGGTCTTCACCCAGCCAGATACGAAGGAGATTGGCCCATTGAGGAATATCCCTTGAACCCGCCCCATATCCGATTTTTTCCACTTTCATTTCGGGGAAAGTCCTGAAATGATCTGCCAGCCCCTTTATCAGGGCACCACCGGTTGGTGTAACAAGTTCCCACTCTCCATCCACCCCATAAATCGGTACATTTTTTAACAACTCAGCAGTGGCAGGAGCGGGCAAAGGCAGTCTGCCGTGTTCGCAATCTATCCATCCCCTGGCCACAGGAATGGGTGAGCAACAAATCTTTCCAACAGAAAAATGGTTTAAGCCGCTGATGGCCCCCACAATGTCTACTAATGTATCCACAGCCCCAATTTCATGGAAGTGGACCTCTTCTAATAAGCAGCCATGCACCTTGGCCTCAACCTGGGCAAGGAGATTAAATACCTTCAGGGAAAGCCGAATTATCCCGGGTTGCAGATCAGATCTTTCAAGAATTGCCTCCACATCCCGCAGACTCCTGAATGGATGGGGCCCGGGTCTGGAGACCTTGACTTGAATGCCCTTTATGCCTTTCCTTTTAACTCCCTGAACCTCAACTGTTGTATCCTCAAGACCCAGCTTCTCTGGAAGGGACATTAATTCTTCCTCAGGCCACCCCGCATCAATCAGGGCCCCTAAAAACATATCTCCGCTGATCCCGGAGAAACAATCAAGGAAAGCTTGCCGCATTTACGTCACTCCTTAAGCCTATGTGTCTCCACCCACTGATAGATTCGCTCTCGGTAGTACAAGCTGGGTATCAATACCAGGAGGGTCAAAAACAGAATACTTAGGAAGCCCTCTATATCCTTATCATAGGCATTGGCCCCCTGTAATGTCAGCACCAGTGTACCGGGCATACGGCCCAGCATGACTATAACCAGAAAGGCCAACCATGGCATACGGCTCAGTCCCAGAAAATAACAAAGAAAATCCTTTGGAAATCCAGGAAACAAAAACAATATATAGAAGATAAAAAGTCCCTGGTGCTCAACAAGATGCTCAAACCTGTCGTATAAACGAGAACGGAGAAGCCACAATTTCACTAAACGCCTAAACTGACGAGATATAAAAAAAGCAATTGCAGACCCCAGGGTAAGACCGAGTGTTGAGTAAGAGAAACCTGCCCACTTCCCAAATAAAAAACCCCCGATAAAACCCGTTGCCTCACCGGGAACAGGAGATATCACGACCTGAAGTGCCTGTAGTGAGATAAAGGCAAAAGGCGCCAAATGACCCAGAGAGAGAGCATATACTCGTACAGACTCTCTATGTTCAAATGCCTGCAACAGACCACCCCAGAGAGACCATAGCTCATGCCTCCAGGTCCAGCAAAGCCAGAAGATAAGAATCGAAATAAGGACGGCAACCCCCCAGACTTTGCGACCCAAAAGCCGTGGTTTGCCTATATTCACGTTTCCTTCCGAAACCTTTGAATAATTGTATCTCTACGCCAGTTCCAGTCGTCTTTGCAGGGATAGTCAATGGTGAAGTGCCCGCCCCTGCTCTCCTTTCGCTGACTGGCTGCAATAATGATGAGCTCCGCAACCTGTGCGAGGTTCCTCAGTTCTATAAAATCCCGGGTGAGGATATATTCCCAGTAGTGCTGCCGGATCTCTTCAAGAATCGGTGAAAGGCGCTGCCTGGCCAGTTTAAGTCTTTTTGTGCTGCGGACAATGCCGACATAATTCCACATCAGACGTCGAATTACATCCCAATTGTGAGAGATGAGAACCGCCTCTTTTAAATCCACAGCCCCCCTGGTTTCCCATGGAGACACCTGGGGAAATGATTTTGCCTTCAAACCGGTAAACACCTCACTGATCTTTAGAAAAGCCTGGTGAGCCATGGCAAGGGCTTCAAGAAGGGAGTTTGACGCAAGCCGGTTGGCACCATGCAGACCAGTACATGCAGTTTCTCCCAAAGCAAAAAGGCCTTCAAGGTCTGTCTCTCCGTAGTTGTCAGTAACCACCCCTCCACACATATAGTGGGCCGCCGGCACAACCGGTATCGGCTCCTTTGTAATATCGATCCCAAAGCCCAGACAGGTCTCATAGATATTGGGGAAACGCTCCAGGATGAAATCAGCAGAACGGTGACTAATATCCAGATATACACAGTCCTTTCCGCTATTCTTTAATTCAGTGTCTATGGCCCTGGCGACTACATCTCTGCCGGCAAGCTCCTTCTGCCGGGGATCATATTTCTCCATGAAGGGCCTGTATTCCGGGTCCAGGAGCCTCGCGCCCTCTCCCCTGAGCGCTTCTGATATAAGAAAATTTTTGGCCTTAGGATGATAAAGACACGTGGGATGGAACTGCACGAATTCCAGATTGGCAATCCTGGTTCCGGCACGGTACGCTACAGCTATGCCATCACCTGTGGCCACATCAGGATTGCTGGTATACAGGTAAACCTTGCCGCACCCGCCCGTGGCGAGCACCGTTATCGGAGCCAGGAAAGCGTGGATCTTACCTGTCGCCACTTCCAGCAGATAAGCCCCCAGACAACGTTCCTTCCCCATGATGCCGGGCGAATATGCCTTGATCATGCTTTCAGTGATGAGATCAACTACAACATAGTCTTCAAAGACCTCAACAGAAGGCAATCTGTCGACACTATCCATCAAGACCCTCTGCACGGATCGCCCGGTAAAATCCCCAACGTGCACTATGCGGCGGCGAGAGTGTTCTCCTTCCTTTCCCAGATCCAGCACATCAGGATTGTGCGATTCCCTGTTGAATTCCAATCCAAGGTCTTCTAACTCCCTTATACGGTCCGGGCCCTGGCTGACTATCATTTTGACAATGTCTTCGTGGCACAGACCGTCTCCTGCGCCCTGCGTATCTTGTTGTTGCAGGTCAAAGCTATCATCAGCACCAAAGACACAGGCTATGCCGCCCTGAGCCAAATTTGTAGCCGTGTCGGATTCGGCCTTTTTCGTGACCACGGTTACCTGCCCCAGCGGGGCGAGTTTTATTGCAAGACTCAGCCCTGCTATCCCGCTCCCCATGATAAGAAAATCGGTTTTGAACTGCATATTGATAGGTCCTTTAATTTTCTGAACCGAGGGAATCTCTTATAGGTCCAAATACCGCTGAAAAACGTTTTTCAAATTCAGGAAGTAGGGCCAACATAATCTCCCGCATTGAGGGATCAGCGGCCCTTGACGTCCTGAGACGCATAATATGCATCCATTCCTCAAGGGTAGCATGGACCATGATCTCGGTCTTGCAGGAGTTTGGCAGCGCAGTACGGGCAGCCTGGGGAGAGCTTGTCTTAAGGAATTTAAGATAAATTCCCTCTGCTTGTGACATCGCATCTGACCATAACCGGTATTCATCAGATCCCTCCTTGAAAAAACAAGGCCGGATATACACTACCTCGCCTCCAAAACGGGCTTCACCATATCTGCAATAACGCTGGGATTCCTGGAGATATGAAGCAACTCTATGGCGCACCAGTTCATGGGAAACTGCCCGGTTAATTATTAGATGAACCAGAAGTGTCCGGTGTCTGATAAGTTGTTCCAAAGGCAGGTTTTCAATTTCATCCGGAGTGAGCACACGAACAACAATACCATCTTGCGGTACCCAGCCAAATCGTGGAACCAGATCCTCAAATAAAACAGGTTGGAACTCTGTAAGCCTTTTCGACACAGCCTTCACAACCTTCAGATCACGGTGGTGCCGGGCAAGGTCCCTAAAGACCCTGGGATTCCCAGACAGCAGGTACTGCTTGCGTTCCAGCTTATCCACCTGGCAAAACCTTGGTATCCTCTCAAAAAACTTGTGCATGGTGAACTCGCTGTCCACCTCTATCTCGAGCACGACCTGGGCCATCTCAAGCACTGATTCATGACCCCGTTTTATTATTCCTTTGATAAAAGGCTTGGCTGACTCCAGAGATATCCGGTCTTCGCTCTTGTAACAGACCCGTCCGCAGCGCTCGATCTGCTCAAGCAGCCTTCCATGAGTAAAAAATTCGTCCAATACACTAAAGGAAGGATCTATGACTTTCATGCAATCACCAAATCACCAAATCACCAAATCACTCATCTGCCTTATAAAAAGCATCAAACGCCCTGTAGGTCATAAACAGGTCAGTCTTATGTGCAACCTCAAATGGCGAGTGCATATTGAGCAGGGGAGGTCCTGCGTCGACAATGTCCAGGCCGCGCTGGGCGAGATACTTGGCCACAGTACCCCCTCCTCCTTCGTCCACCTTTCCCAACTCTCCGGCCTGCCACACTACTTTGGCATCGTTCCAGACGCGCCTCAACCAGTTAACATATTCAGCATGAGCATCATTTGCTGAGTACTTTCCTCCTGAGCCGGTATATTTCGTCAGGCAAACCCCGTGTCCGATCAGTGCATCATTGCGTTCGTCATGGACTTCTTTATAATCAGGGTCTATCCCTGCTGTAACATCCGCTGAAATGGCCTTGGACACAATAAGCATTCGTACAAGGCTATCCGCCTCGATTTGAAGCCCTCCATGTCGCATAAGATCATACAACACCACCTCAAAAAAACTGGACTTGGCCCCTGTATTTCCATCACTACCTATTTCTTCCTTGTCAAGGAACAGGGCGACTGAGGTAACTTGAGGTTCCTTAAGTTCAAGGATGGAGTAAAGAGAGGCATATGCACAGGATCTATCATCCTGCCCATAGCCACCTACAAAGGCCCCGTCCAGGCCCACATCCCTTGAAGCACCTGCAGGGACAATTTCCAGCTCCGCACTTATTAGATCCTCTTCCACCAGGCCGTATCTTTCGTTCAGAATTCTTAAAATACGTAATTTTACGCCATCCTTCAGGTCTTCAGGGCCCAAAAGAGGAAAACCCCCTATCAACACATTAAGCTTCTCTGCCGGTATGGCCTCTGAAATCTTTTTCTTACCCTGTACCTTATGGGCAAGATGTGGCAAAAGATCATTTATTGTAAGCACAGGATCATGAGGGTCCTCACCAAACTCAATAGGAATTGCGCTCCCGTCTTCTTTCAGTGCCAGGCCGTGGATAGCCAGGGGACGGGCTACCCAGTGAAACTTCTTGATCCCTCCGTAATAATGAGTCTTTAAAAAGGCCATCTCCAGATCTTCATAGAGGGGATTCTGTTTCAGGTCCAAACGGGGTGCGTCTATGTGTGAAGCAATGATCCTGATCCCATCACTGACAGGTGCCTTACCTGTTACGGCCAGGGCGGCAGCCTTTCCCCTAAAGGTCCACAAGACTCGACTGGAACCGGGCCCGGCCTGTTCAAACGGCACAAAACCCCTCTCCTGCGCCTTGCTTGCAATGATGTTAACAGACTCCCGTTCGGTCTTTGCCGTACTTATAAAGTCCTTATACTTGTCCGAATACAAAAGGGCCTTTTTTCGGTCTTTAGCTGTAATCTGAGACCAAACAGATCTTCGGCTACGGCATAGATCCTTTTCAAGGCGTTTCCACTCGGTTTTAGAAAGACGCTTTTCGTTCATTTTCTTTTCCTCGTCCTGGGCCTAAAGGGTACAACCTTATCTTTTTTTGAACAAGCCGGTTCTTTTTCTCCGGGTTTCACCATTGGCAAAAGCGGTCGCACCCTATCACACTTCACACCATTCTTTTTACAGATATCAGAAATCCCTTCAATCTGGCTGTCTGTTGCGGACATAATAGACACAAAGACTCTCTTAACTCCGCATCTTTTAACAATGTCAGGTATGTCTTCCCTGTCTCCCAACACCTTAATACCGTGGATTATCTGGCTCTTTTTCGCGGGATCGTCATCAATAAAACCCACTGGCAGATAATCATGATTTGAATTATGCCTAAGTTCCCTCAGAAACAGATCTCCGCCATCCCCTGCTCCAACTATTAGAATAGGTATTGAATTACTGCGCTCGGCCTGCAGACTGAAATACTCCTTAAAGAATCGCATAAGTAAACGGACGCCACCTATCATTATTAAAGTCAATAGGGCATCGTTCAGGAAAAGAACTCTGGAATAACCTTCGAAGCGGTAAACATATAAAAGCAATCCGACAATAATTAGAGAGCTAATTACAACTGCCTTAAAGATCCGCCCCATATCTCCGATACTCACATACCGCCATTGACCTCTATACAGCCCAAAGATCCAAAAACAACACAGCTTGATAGGGATAATCAAAGGAAGAGATTTCTCTATAAGCTGTTGATTCCACAAATTAATAACACCGTCGTATCGAAGAAGATAAGAAGTCAGATAGGCGATGGTAATAAGCACAGTATCCACCACTGCCTGGAGAATTTGCTTTTTGTTAAGCACTTGGGATAAAAGTGAGGATCGTCGAAACAGGGTATCTGAATCCCCTGCCTTGCTATCATAAACAGTACCATTCAAGTGTGTAAGAAATGTTCCGAAAAACAAGGAAATCACCGCTACCACACTCAGCATAACCAGAAGTCCCTGGGCACTCCGGTATGACAGATATAATGCTATGGCTGATATGCTTCCCGCCCATGCCATGAGTGTTAACACAGTCCTTTTTTCTGAATATCCCAGCAAAACCATGCGATGAGATGTATGATCACGCCCCCCTTTAGAAATAGGTCGTCCAGTCTGGACCCTGGTAAAGGACACAAGGGCCGTGTCAAAGAGTGGTATAATCAGGACAGCCACAGGGACCACCAGCACCAGTACCAAGCTGGTAACTCCGGTATAACCTCCGGCTGCCGGATCAGGTAGCCCTGACGTCCAAGTACCTGTTACGGTCAGACCTGCCAGGAGAAAGCCCAGGAAAAGACTTCCGCAATCTCCCATAAATATTTTGGCGGGATTAAAGTTAAATATCCAGAATCCAGCCGTAGCCCCTGCAAGGAGCATAGCCGGCGGACCTAATAGAACCGGACCTCCAAGTTGGCTATAGGCCCAAAGTGAACAGGCAGCTATAAACGAAATGCCGGCCGCCAGACCATCCATGTTATCCAAAATATTGACTGCATTGGTGATAGCTACGAACCAAAAAAGTGTTACAATAATGGATGCGGCGGGATGCCCCAGCCCTTGTATCCTCACCCCCCCGGCCACAATCAGAGCAGAGATGATTAATTGCCCTATAAATTTACTTTGAGGCGACAGGTCGTTAACATCATCAATCAGCCCTAATAAGAACATTGCACTTGCTCCCAGAGTCAGGACAAGCATGGGAGATGAGATTTCCCTGAGAAATAAATTGGGAAGCATAAATGACAAGAATAACGCAATGCCTCCCAGAAGGGCCGTTGGACGCCTATGCCACCGATCCTCCCTGGGCTGAGCCATAAAGCCAATGCGTCTCGAGAGCCAGATCACGCATGGAGTAAAGAAAGCACTTAGTCCAAAGGAGTAGAGAAAAAAAAGACCTGCGTTGAGGAGAGTAACTGACATATAATATAATTAAAAATATCAATTGAATACGGCTGTCGAAACTGGAAATCAGAAATTAGGTAACACATCTACATCTTTGTATTTTTTCCAGTTTCCAGTTTCAAATTTTACCACGAAAATATTCTATGGTCCTTTCAAGAATCGTATCAAGAGGCGTTTGTGGAACAAAACCTATTAAGCTATTGAGTTTTTCAGATGAAGGGACCCTGCGCATCATGTCTTCAAAGTCTTTGCCATAGGCCTGTTCATAAGGAATATAGATTATTTCGGACTTGCTCCCAATAAGAGACTTAATACGCTCGGCAAGCTCTGATATAGAGATCTCTTCTGTGCCCCCTATGTTTACTATTTTACCTAGTGCCTCTTCGCACTCCATAAGTCGGTATATGGCCTCTACTACATCCCCAAAATAAGTAAACGTACGGGTCTGCCGGCCGTCACCAAAAACTGTTATAGGCTCATCCCTCAGCGCCTGCTGAATAAACCTGGGCACCACCATCCCGTAGAGACCTGTCTGCCTGGGGCCTATTGTATTGAAACAACGGAATATGGCCACGTTAAGCTTTTTGGTACGATGATATGCAAGTGCGGTAAACTCATCTATAAGTTTCGAAGCCGCATAGCTCCAGCGCATGGTGCTGGGAGGACCATAAATTAAGTTATCATCCTCTTTAAGAGGGGCGTGCATATGTTTCCCATAGACTTCCGATGTTGATGCTATGAGTATTTTTTTCTTGTATTTATTGGCCAGCTTAAGCGCAATTTCAGTCCCGCAGATGTTGGTTTCAATGGAGGAAAGCGGATTTTCTATGACATATTTGACACCTACAGCAGCAGCAAGATGAATTATTACATCACACTGCTGGATGAGGCTATCCATCCTATCTTTATTCAAGATAGTGTCGTTTATATATTGAAACCTCGGATCACCCTGCAGGTGGACTATATTTTCAAAGAAACCGGTGGAAAGATCATCTATGACTGAGACATAGTCTCCTTTAGAAATGAGGTAATCACATAGATGGGACCCGATAAAACCGGCTCCGCCCGTCACTAAAATATTCATGCGCGCTTCTCTCCGGATATTAGCTTTACCTTTTTATCTATAACGCTTGAAAAAATCAAGGAATAATGAAGAAATTTCCTAATCGGAACAGAACACTCCTTCCCAGGATTCAAGGGCCATATCATCAAGCTTTCGCCACATACACACGCCGGAAGGCCCAACTTCTTCCGAGATAGTTCTTGACTCGCTGTAGTCTTGACCATAACAAAGAAACAATCGTAGATGTTTTATTTTTTCGCAAGTCCTGTACCGTAGTTTTTTTGCACTCTCTACCTTACCTCTGCCCTTGTATATCCGGTCAAGACGTTCATAACCGGGCCAGTACGTCTCGTGTCTCTTTAAGAAAGAGAGCCACATTACAACCGCTTCTGAAAAATTTTCAAAATATTCGTAGGATAAAGCAAGTAGTAAGGGACATGCTTCTCCTTCCATCTCACAAAATGGAGAACTAAGGATCTCTTTAGGTGATAACAATTCCTCACTTCGCACTAGTCCACTCAAGTAGGCCCCAGGAGCCGGCACCGACCTTCCATTTGTTACAAGCATTGGAATCAATCTTTCATTATTGCCATTTCATGAACACCCAATTCCTGTAATTATTTCTAAACCCAGGGCCTCTGCATCAGCCTCCTGTCCTAATCCATAGGCTGAAAAATTAATCCATCTGCCTCTATGTGCTTCCAGATGATTCGGTGCCTGTTGAATTATTTTCACATAAAGATCGAGTGCCTCTTCATATCTTCCTGTCAAGCCAAGGGCATAGCCCTCACACAGCAGTCTTTTTTCCTCCCCCCACTTCCAATTATCGCCTGCACAAATTGAAAAAAGCACTTCTCCCGCCACTTCAGTCTCACCCGTGTCAAGAAGCAGATAGACCTGCTTCAGCTTAAGCCTTGCCGAAGACGGATAAATAGATAGTGCCCTTTCAAGCAAAACAACAGCCTCCTCCCACATATTCTCATCAAGGTAACTATCGATCAACATATCAATAGACCACGGGGACCGGCCCTCAGACCAACAATGTCTTAACACCCTGTTAGCCATATCATGTTGACCAAGACCCAAAAGCAGCTTCACACCGGCCTGCAGGAGATCTCTCCTTTCCTCAACCTGGCCGGCCAAGGCAAACAAGGCATCGTTATATAAACAAAATCTCATCCGGGCACTCATATAACCAATCGATGTGGCAAGAGAAACATATGAGGCCAATATGTCATCATCCTTAAAAAAATCGCTTTCCCTGTCTAAAAGCCTTTCAACACCTTCTCTGTCCTCGTTCCCCAGATAGACCTTTAACAGAAGCTCTCTTCCCTTGATGTCATTTTCCAGCGCACTATGCATATCCTCAGTAACTAAAAGGCCTGCCTGATCAAAATTTTCAGTCTCTAAAAGCAACTCGATCAAATGCATAGTAATGCCCGGATTGGGCTCAACAAGTAAGAGTTCCTCATAAATGGCAATGGCTGGTGCAAAAAGCTGAAGGCGCTCATACGTGCGGGCCATAAACAGCAGACCCATTTTATTGTCAGGTTCTTCTCTCAGAAAAACACTGAATGTCTCAAGGGCCTTGAGATAATTACGTGAGGCAAAATACAGACGCCCCGAAGTTGCCAAAAGCTGCTTATCAAGCACTTCCGGATGATCATGCCTCAAATCCTCAAGAACATTGATTGCTGACCGGACATCTCCGTCCATCAAATATAAGGAGACAAGCTCATTAACACCCCATGTAAGATTATCTGTGTGATCTTCCATGGTATTGTCGCTGGAAAGTGCCACAAACCTCTCAAATATCTTAATGGCCTTATCTCGATCTCCAACAGCTAAAAGGGCCTTTGCATAGTTGGACAAAAAGTCCTGATCATCTTCATATTGAGGTAGCAATTTCTGGAAGTGAGCTAAAGAACTCTTTGCTCTTTTTAGATGCAGAAGCCCACAAGCCAGATCAAACTCAAGGTCTTTTCGGTCAGGTTCAATGGCTAGAGCCTTTTGCAGATATGTTATAGACTCATTAAACTTTTTTTGGGATTCCAGGCAACGGGCAAGGCTCTCTAAGACCTTTACCAAGGTCAACTCTTCAGGGATATTCAGCAATTCATTCCTGGCAACGTGGAAATTTTCCCTCTGGAGACTAAATTCTATCACCAAATTCTTATAGATGACGGCAGCTTTATCACACTGACCCGAACAACTCAGAAGTTCTGCAAGAATGAATAATGCCTGAATATCATGGGGTCTGGCCTCCACAACATGCTCAAGTTCAAGTATAACTTGACTTTTTTTATTTAACCGCATTAAAACTAAAGCCAGTTCCCATCTGGCTTCTATTAGACCCTGGCGATCTCTTAACAATTCTCTATAAAGGGCTACAGCACCATCCAGTTCGTTTTCTTTCACCATTTCCCTGGCTTCATCCCAGACCAGTTGCCATGAAGGAGAAACCGCCTCATGAGTTACCTGAATTCTTGCCTGCGGCATGTTATTTTGAGAAATTTTCACCAAATCCTGCCCATTGGCAGTTGATGCTAAAATGATGAGATATGAAAAAATGCCTACAAAAAGGTTCCTCATATTAATCCTGTTATGATAGCTATGTTGAATAAGGATTGCGACAACTAAAACTGATATTATAATAATATATTTTCTAAAAGGCACTTGCAAAATACTAGATCTTGTTCTAAGGGTCTGTCACAAAATAAATTGTGGTAAGTGTTCACAGGGCACCGCATCTGCTTTGTTGTCGGGCACTTGAAGTACAGGAAGTACGTCTGCGTACCCTCCGCCTCGCATCTGCAGCACCCTGTAAACGCTTACAGTTCGGTGGATTGCGGTAAAACGGGCGTTGTAATCCCGTGAACGGTTACAAATTGTGCGGTATTCGGCATACTTCACGACAAGTCAAAAGTAGTTTACATTTTGTTGATCGTGTATTTTGGCAGTGAAACTTGAAATTGGAAACTTGAAATTGGAAATTGGACAAAATACTAAAGATGTAGATGCGTTACCTAATTTCTAATTTCCAATTTCAAGTTTTGACATCGACATTCAATTCAATAATGCATGTTTTTTAAAGGAAGTGTAAATTGATGAATGAAGGATACCCTATTTTTTTACTGGAGAATATACAATGGCGAGAATAACAATAGAAGACTGCCTGGAAAATTTGCCTAACCGTTTTGCATTAGTACACCTTGCGATCGAGAGGGTAAAGCAATTGCGCAAGGGCGCACAGCCCCTGGTCAAATGCAAAAACAGAGAAATAGTCCAGGCATTGAGAGAAATTGCCCAAGACAAAGTAAAATTTGAAAATCTGGAAGAATTGGCCAGAGAGGCAGAAGAGCAACGAATTTTCCAAGCATTACAGACAGATACCAACCAGGCAGAAGGTTGAAAAAGACCGCTTTTAGGCATTATCAATGAAAAAAGACTACTACGAGATTTTGGGGGTCTCCCGAGACTGCTCATCTGAAGAACTAAAGAAGGCCTACCGGAAACTGGCCTTAAAATATCATCCTGATAAAAATCAGGGTGATAAAGACGCAGAGGAACACTTCAAGGAGGCGGCAGAGGCATATGAAGTGCTCAGAGATCCTCAGAAAAGGCAGACCTATGACCTTTACGGTCACGAAGGAATAGCAGGGACAGGCTTCAGAGGTTTTTCCGGACCACAAGACATATTTAGTAGTTTTGGCGACCTGTTTGAAGACCTGTTTGGTTTCTCTGCTACTCACCGAAGACATGGCGCATCCATGGGGCCGGAGGCTGGGGCGGATCTGAGATACAACCTTGAGGTTCCCCTTGAAGATGCTGCCAGAGGCACGGAGACTGAAATCGAGATAGTTCGTCTTGAATCCTGTTCCGTCTGCAATGGAACAGGTATGGCCTCTGGGAGCCATCCTGCTACCTGTCCTACTTGCCAGGGAAGAGGCCAAATAATAAGGTCAGAAGGCTTCTTCAGGATCTCATCTACTTGTCCACACTGTTCCGGAACCGGAACGATTATCACAAACCCCTGCAAGACCTGCCAAGGTAAAGGCAGGGTCCGGGAACGACACAAGGTAAGGGTACGTATTCCTGCAGGTGTAGATACAGGCTCGAGATTGCGCCTGAGGAAGGAGGGTGAAGCCGGTCTCAGGGATGGGCCCAGGGGAGATCTCTACATAGTAATCCACGTAAAACCCCACGACCTTTTCAAACGTCATGGCAATGACATATATTTTTTACTTCCTGTTTCTATTGTCCAGGCAGCCATGGGAGACGAAATTGAAGTATCCACACTGGATGGACCCCGCAACTTAAAAATTCCGGCAGGAACCCAGGCAGGAGAACACTTCAGGCTGAAAGGACTTGGTATTCCTGATCTTAGAGGATTTGGAGCCGGGGATCAGATAATTGAAGTTGCTGTTGTAACACCAACCAAGTTGACAGAGCGCCAATGTGCCCTGCTTCAAGAATTCGCTGATATTGAAAAAGAAAAAAAAGAAGGCGGCTTCTTTCGTAAACTGTTTAGACGATCCGAAGCACATGGACACTCCAGTCAGGAGAGGACATTTTGAGCAAGGATTCCTTTTCTCATCTGAACAAGAATGGGCAGGCCCACATGGTGGACGTAAGCTCAAAACCTATGACCCAAAGGGAAGCGGCTGCTTCAGGACGGGTAATAATAGGACCTGATGCCTTTAATCTTCTTGTTGACAGTAAGACCTCAAAAGGTGATGTTCTGGCTGTAGCCAGGATAGCTGGGATCATGGCCGCCAAAAAAGTGGAAAACTTGATTCCACTTTGTCATCCTCTAACTTTGCAACAAGTAGAGATCGACTTCTTTCTAAACCCTGAAAAAAATGCCATAGAAATTTTGGCACGAGCAAAGGCAAAAGGCTCGACCGGCGTAGAAATGGAAGCCCTAACCGCAGTTTCGGTTGCGGCTCTGACCATTTACGATATGTGCAAGTCAGCAGAGAAAAATATAATTATTGAAAAAGTGCAATTGGATTATAAAACCGGTGGAAAAAGCAAAACCTGGAAAAGAAAGTTCTTAGGAGAATAGTAGCATGGAACAGGCCCAACTGGAATATTTTCGCAGCCTACTCCAGAAAAAACTCGATGATCTTTTAGGGGAAGCGGACAAGACCCTGGAAGAGATGACTGACATGAACGACCACTTTCCTGACCCAACAGATCGGGCGTCCGTAGAATCTGATCGTAGTTTTGAGCTACGCATCAGAGATAGGGAGAGAAAGCTCATAAAAAAGATCAATAAGGCCGTAGAGAGGATCGAACAAGGGACTTATGGCATATGTGAAGATTGTGGTGAAGAAATAGGGACTAAGCGCCTAACGGCCAGACCTGTCACAACCCGTTGCATTGAGTGCAAGTCCAAGCAAGAAAGGGAGGAAAAGGCCAGAGGCATATAATGCTGCAATTATATATTGCCTTCCTTTGGCATATGCATCAACCTCTGTACCTTGACCCGATAAAGGATCGCTTTGCGATGCCCTGGGTCAGGCTCCATGCCGTCAAGGCTTACTCTGACATGATAGCGTGTCTGGACTCCAGGCCTGAGGCAAAGGTAACTTTTAACCTTGTTCCATCCCTTCTTCTCCAAATCCAGTCTTATATACAGGGCAAAACCGACGACTTCCTGGAATTGAGCCGTCGCCCTGCCATCGAGCTCTCCCCTTCAGACCAGGAGTTCATCCTGACACATTTTTTCAGCTGCCAATGGCCCACTATGGTAGAACCCTATAAGAGGTACCTGCAACTGCTGGAGCTGCGAGGAAGGGACTTTGGTCCATCTTATACCTCCCAAGTAAGAAAAAGGTTCTCAACTCAGGACTATTTAGACCTTCAGGTCTGGTTTAATCTCGCATGGATCGGCTTTTCCTCAAGGAATCACCCCTTGATAAGCTCTCTTTTTCAAAAAGGACAGTTGTTCAGCGAAGAAGAAAAGATGGATCTCCTGGACTTCCATCTTGAGCTCATGAAAGGACTCATTTTCCGTTATAGTTCAAAATGGATCGAAGGACAAATAGAGATCAGTACCAGCCCATTCTATCATCCTATTCTCCCCCTGCTTATCGATACGGATTTCGGGAAAAGGCCAAGGCCGGAGACCAAACTCCCTTTGCAATTTACTTACCCGGAAGACGCCGGAACACAACTGGATAGAGCCAGGTGCTATTGTAAAGAGGTTTTAGGAAAGACCCCTGTAGGACTCTGGCCATCAGAGGGCTCCGTTGCCCCTGAGCTTATCCCTCTTATTGAAGAAGCCGGGTTTTCCTGGACGGCAACAGACGAAGCCATCCTATACAATTCACTTGAGAGAATCGAATCTCAGAGTCTTTTTCAGCCTTATAGAGTGGAAATAAATGGCTGCGGCACAGACATGGTCTTTCGGCACCATAAGCTTTCAGACCTAATAGGTTTTGTTTATCAGAAAAACCATCCTCAGGCCGCAATCACTGACTTTGTCTCCAGGCTAAAGGAAATCTGTAACAGCCTTCAGGGAATGGATCGTTCCCCTTTTGTTGCTATAATTCTGGATGGAGAAAATCCATGGGAGTATTACCAGGACGGCGGCGAATCCTTCTTGACAGGCCTATATGATGCAATTATCAAAGAACCAATGCTTGAACTTGTGACCATTGGTCAATATTTGGAAGACCATCCACCGACAAGTACCTTGCCATGGCTATATACAGGCTCTTGGATAAACCATGATTTCGGCATCTGGATCGGTGGGCAGGACGAAAACCAGGCATGGGAAACCCTCGGTCGTGCAAGAAAGGCCATCGACAATGCCAGAAAACAGGAAGGCATAACTGAAGAGGCCGTGAATGTGGCCATGGAATCTATTTTTGCTGCTGAAGGCAGTGACTGGTTCTGGTGGTATGGAGACCAATTTGAGACTGATTATGCCTATGGATTTGACCACCTCTTCCGGACTCATCTCAAAAAGGCCTATAATAGCCTTAATATGACAGTTCCTGATGAACTGTTAAGTCCGATCAGGATTCCAAAACCAGCAATACCTACTACTGAACCTACATATTTTATACATCCCCAAATTGATGGACTTCTGAGCTACTATTGGGAGTGGAAAGGTGCAGGATCACTGACCCTGGGAAGCCAAGGGGGGGCCATGCATTCCGGGGCGAGTTCGTTGGCTAAGATTGCCTATGGCTTTGATCTTGAGTCTCTTTATCTGAGGATAGATCCCAGAGAAAAGAGCTTTGATGCCTGGAAGCCGGATCTCAGCATCAGGATTACAATCTCTTCTAAGGCTATAATAACTATCGAACTGATCCCCAGCCGGTTTATAGTAGACCCGCTTAATGAAAAATTCAGGGTTTTAAAAAATGGAAAAACTCTTGTTTCCCGCGAAACAGGTGTAAAGTGCGCTGTGAACGAGCTGGCAGAGGTGGCAATACCTTTTGTACTTCTGGACTCCAACCCCAAAGATAAATTAACCTTTTATGTTGAAACAATAGGAAATAAATTGGTGAGAGATAGATGGCCTCAGGAGGGCTACATAGTGCTCCACGCGCCTGACGAAGACTTTGAACGCAGGCTCTGGCTGGTTTGAGGGATTCCAAATGCCCGAACTACGCAGGGATACAATCATAGGCCGATGGGTTATTATTGCCAAGGAAAGAGGAAAGCGCCCATACGACTTTGTCATTGAAAAAGACAAGACCGGGGGCGGGTTCTGTCCTTTATGCCCTGGAAATGAACATACAACTCCGCCGGAAGTCCTGGCCTATGGACGGCCGAACCATTCACCCAATGGACCCGGATGGACCCTCAGGGTAGTTCCGAACAAATTTCCCGCGCTGGTTATAGAAGGAGATCTGGACAAACGGGGCGAAGGTATTTACGATAAAATGAATGGCATTGGTGCTCATGAAGTTATTATAGATACCCCCATGCACGATGAAACCATCCCCATGATGTCTCATGGACAGCTTATCCAGACTTTTTGGGCCTACAGGGACCGGATGGTGGATTTGGCACAGGATTCCCGCTTTCGCTATATAATTGTTTTCAAGAATTTCGGCCGGGCTGCAGGTGCCTCTCTAGAACATTCACATTCCCAGCTTATTGCTCTTCCTATCGTACCTCACCGGATACAGGAAGAGATCCAAAGCTCTTTGCACTATTACGAATTTAAGGAACGCTGTATCTTTTGTGACATCATTCGTCAGGAAAAATCCCAAGGCATAAGAATAGTATGTGAAAATAATGATTTTATCACAATCTGCCCCTTTGCGCCCCGTTCGCCTTTTGAGATGTGGCTGATGCCTAGAAGACACCAATCTTCTTATATTACTATGGACGACAATCAATTCCACTCATTGACAGACCTTTTTCTGGAGACAATGCGGCGCCTCGACAAAGCCCTTCCCAGGGTCCCTTACAATTATATGTTGCACACGGCTCCGCCACGTAGTCCTTTCCTGGAACACTATCACTGGCATATAGAGATAATGCCTAAACTGACCATGGTAGCAGGATTTGAATGGGGTACCGGATTTTATATCAACCCTACCCCGCCTGAAGAATCCGCACAGTTTCTCAGAGAAATTAATTTAGATTAATGAGGTTCCACTGTATGGATCAAGCCATTTGCTGTATATAAGTATTAATAGTAAGGGCCTGGTAAAAAATAAATTAGTAGAATTCGGGATGCGAAAATGCCAAGTTATTTTTTTCCCGGCCCTAAACAGCCAGGAAGGTGATCTATGAATAAATACAAAATACTCGTAGTTGACGACGAAGAGAGTATTCATCTCCTTTACAAGGAAGAGTTGGAAGAAGAAGGCTATGAAGTCCACTCGGCGATGAGCGGAGAAGATGCCCTTAAGGCCTTTGACGCTCAGGAACCGGACCTTGTCATCCTGGACATAAATATGCCTGGTATGGACGGCATAGAAGTGCTGCGTCAAATGAAACAAAAAAAACCCAGGGTGCCTGTTATCTTGAGTTCTGCCTATCCTGAGTATAAACAGGATTTGGCATCGTGGGCCTCGGATGACTATATAGTCAAGTCCTTCAACTTAGATGATCTCAAGTCCTCTGTTCGCAGAAATTTAACAAAATGAAGCAAAAAAGGAAGATTGTGCGGATTCTTCAGGAAACGAAGTCTCCTAACGGTTCTTGTATCTTTGATGTTGCCATCTTAAGGGTCACTGTCTGATAACCCGAATCACCTGAAACGTATACATTAACTCCATATTTCTTTTTCAAAAGCCACAGGATATTAAGGGCAGGCTCCCTATCTAAAGGTAAATTCAGGGCCTTACCGTTGTGGCTGATGTTGAGGACCAAGTCTTCATCCTCCAGGAAAGTCTGAATCGACATTTCCATATTATCAAGGGTTGACATCTGCCTCATCAATACTTGACATAGAGCTAAAAACGCATTGGCCCACTCTGAATAATATCCCTGAAGTAACGGAAGATTGGGAGATAATGATACGTGCTTGTTTATTTTTTTGAAAAAGGAATGGAGATCCAGAGTTCTTAGCTCATCTTCTATCAGGCTGTTCAAAGAAAACGGCACTGCAACTCCCATTGTCTCCTTTTTTCTTCTGCTGGCAATGGCCCGAACAAACTCCGTTATTTGACCTGTTATGGTCTGGATTGACTCGATATCAGAGGTCCAAACCTTGAGCTGCGCTTTATCCAAGGGAGTTTCAATGCTGGACATTTTTTGAGTCATAAGATCGAGACGCCCCATTATTGCAGATAAAGGATTTGAAATATCCTCAAGAAGATCATCGAACAGTTGACCAAAAATGAAATGCCTGTATTGTTGCCAAAAATTCTCTTCCCTGGCTTTTTCCCTAACCTTGAGCCGGCGCAGTGCAGTAACATCGCGGCTGCGCAAAACCAGACCTTTTGTACCCTCCGGGGTGATTAAAGGCAAAAGCCAAATATTATAATATCTATGACCATCCGGATCATTTAGCCACGCCAGGTCGCACGGAAAAGCGCTTACCCTAACCTCTTTTCTATCAGCTAGGGCTTTATCTAATAGTTCTTTAAAAGAACCTTCTCCTTCAGAACTCTTAAATAGTGAGCAGACCTCTGAAAAATGTCTTCCCTTGAGTTTTTCAGGATCTCTTGGCAGGCAAAATGGCTGATTTTTATTGGAGGAAACAATATCGAGCTTGGAATCAAAGATCAGAACACCATCATCCAGGCTGTCTAAAAGGTATTGAAAATAAAATGAATGGCTGAGCTCAGTCTCAAGGCCTTTAACTAGATCAGAAACAGAAAAAGGCCAATCAACTATGTTTTCAAAGGCTATTCCACTCCTGAACTTGCCTTTTTCTTGTTTAACCCACCTAATTTGCCCTTTTGCAACATAATCGGTCTCAAGACCCTCTTCACCGGGCCGGAGAATCACGGTCTCATGAGGACTGACAGGGCTATCAGACTCAATCTGTATGCCATACGGACTCAGATCAGTTGAAGTTACACCCATTACAGGCCCGAGGGCTTCTGTTCTCAAGCACAGAGGCACACTTAACGGTATTCGAAAGAATCGACGCCGATCTCTCTGGACTCCTTGCTGCACAGAGCCTCCTTGTGGAAAAACTGTCATGTTAGGGGAAATAATTTATTAAGTTAATTTATATCTGCAAATAAGATACCAAAACAAAATCCTTTTTTTACTAATCTAATACTGGACATACAGCCTGATATCCGGGCCTCTTTAACAAAACAAGAAAAGCTTTTCCACAAATGGAAAAGCTTTTCTATGCATTACAACTATAAAAAAATTCACACGAATGACTCCAGTTCCTTTGGCAGCTTTAGCTCCAGGCTATCGTCAACTGAACCTCTGGCCGGCATTTCTACCCCAAAATCCTTTATCTTATAAAGAAGCGCCTTGTAACTTATTTGGAGCAATTGAGCAGCCTGTTTGCGATTACCATTAGTCCGCCTGAGGGCCTCTTCTATTACCATTTTTTCAATGCGGGCCAGACTCTTTTTTCGGATTTCCTTTAAGGGTGGGAACTGTATTTGCATTTCTTGTCTGCAGTTATCGAGTATGGAATTTATCAAGGATTCATCCGGCGTCCATACTTCAGCAACAGGTCGATCTCCAGACGTCTGCCAGCCCATAGACTCAAGGATCTCTTCTTCAAGCAGATCAGGATCCTCAAGGACTATCAACCTCCTTACATAGTTCTCAAGCTCCCTTACATTTCCCGGCCAATGATATTCAGCAAATACCTTTTCAAGCTTACCGGAGATATCAATTACTCCACCCTTTGACATGCTTCTGTACTTTCGGATAAAGTGTTCAAGGAGAAGTGGAATGTCTTCCTTTCTGTCCCGAAGGGGTGGCACCACTATCTTTATGATATTGATCCGGTAATAGAAATCTTCTCTAAACCTCCCTTTTCTTACCTCCTCTTCAAGATTATGATTAGTAGCCGATATCACCCAGGTATTTACACGAATATTCCTCACCCCGCCTACACGAGCGAATTCGGAATCCTGTAATACCTGTAGAAGTTTGGCCTGCAGGGCAATAGGCATATCGCCGATTTCGTCCAGCAGTATGGTTCCTTTGTTGGCTAACTCGAATTTTCCCGGCTTTGCCTGTACTGCCCCGGTAAATGCACCACGCTCATAACCAAATAGTTCGCTCTCCAGAAGCTCGCTTGGTAGCGCAGCACAGTTAACCTTGACCAGAGGATGATCCCGACGAGAAGAACGCTCATGCAGAGTGCGGGCAACCAACTCTTTACCTACGCCGCTCTCCCCGCAAATAAGTACGTTTAAGTCGGTGTCCACCACCTGATTGATCAGATCGTTGATGCGCCTGATCGGTGGGCTATTGCCAATCATTAAGTCCATTTATTATTTGGCCCGAAGAAAAACACGATTTTGCAGTATAATCATATCCTTGATTGAGACGGAATATAAAATTAAGAATCAATAGAATCTTAGCAAGGAGGGGAATCAAAATCAACAAAGTTATTATTTTTTTGTTGCATTCCATTCAAATCAAAGAATATCTTGTTTTGTCCTCTTCAAATTATTATAAATAACCTTCAATTGAGGAATTGAGGAATTGAGGAATTAAAATCGATAGAATAACCTTCAATTCCTGAAATTAGCAATTCCTGAATCAACTGACTCAAGATAACCTTATAGACTTATACAGTCCAGGAGGATGTGTTGCCTGAGATTTTAGAATCATCTAAAAACCAAGTGGGCTTTTTCTTAAAAGACCTGCCACAAGAACCCCAACAACTCCTACTTGTTGACGACGATCCTACTATCTTAAACTTATTGGCAGAATTCGTTTCCCGTTTGGGGCACCAATATCGTACAGCAGGTGACGGTCTGGAAGCCATGTCATTGCTGGAGCAATCCTCTGCCACCATCGTAATCACCGACATCCTGATGCCCAGGATGGATGGAATGGAGCTCATTCGGGAAATCAAAAAACTCTGTCCTGAAACAGATGTAATGGCAATAACAGGATATAGTCGTGACTTTCATTACACTGACGTTATTAAAGCCGGAGCATGCGATTTCATACAAAAACCCTTTAATTTGGACGAGTTAGAGGCCAAACTCAACAGGATAATCAGGGAACGTGGATACAGGGCCCTGTTGAAACGACTTTCCATAAGAGATGTCCTTACAGACCTTTACAACAGACGCTTTCTCGACCAAAAGCTCGAAGAGGAAGCCCAAAGGGCCACCCGCCAAAACTATCCTCTTTTTCTAATCATATTAGACCTGGATAATTTCAAGAAGCTGAATGACACCTTGGGGCATCAGGCAGGAGACGAGGTGCTCCAGCGCCTGGCTCATGTGCTGAGTAATTCCATCAGACGTAATGTTGATATTCCATTTCGCTATGGAGGCGATGAATTCGCTGTAATGATTCCCCAGGCCGGCACAGAGCAGGTAAAACGGATAGCCGAACGCATACGGCGCAATTACCTGAACGAGGATATAGGTAAGACTTCACTTAGCATAGGCATCTCCCGCTTCAGGAAAACAAACAGGGGATTGCGTGAAGACATTAACGATTTTATGCACAAAGCTGATGACTCAATGTATGCCGCAAAAAAAGTAGGGGGTAACAAGGTAATATTTCACGAAGAAATAAAGAAGGAAGGTGCTTGATCACAGAACATCTAAGTATAAATTGAGGGATTTAGGAATTTAGGGATTGAGGGATTAAAATCAATAGAACAACCTTCAATTCCTAAATCCCTCAATTCGCAATTCCTGAATCAACGACTTTAATTAATAAAGACCTTTTCGTAATCCTTAAAGGCTTCGATTGTCCGCCCGGCACCCTGTACCACAGTTGTCAGCGGATCACTTGTAAGGTTAAACGTAAGGCCGGTCCTCAACCCCAAGAACTGAATAATGCCTCTCAGCAAAGCCCCACCACCTGTCAATGTTATACCGTTGGCTTCTATCGAGGCCCTGGCGTCCGGAGACAAAGGCCTAAACACATCCTCCACCATCTTGGAAATAGCATCCAGCGGCTTCTCCAGAACAGGCATCAGTTCCCGGGGGGTAATTACGGACGTTACCGGCACCCCTCGCAAAAAATGCTTTCCTCCCACGTTGTACTCTTGATCCAAGCCCTTTTCATCATCCCAGACCGCTCCTATCTCCCATTTAATTGTCTCTGCAGTGGTCGGACCCACCACTACACCACGTTCTTCAGTCAACCAACGGACGATGGCATCATCAAATTCATCCCCTGCCACCCGTAAAGTCTCGCAGTGTAAATACGACCACTTAGCTATTACCGCCACCTCAGTTGTGCCACCACCTATATCCAATACCATCTGCGGCTCCTCTCCATGAACAGGGAGACCCGCGCCTATGGCAGCAGCCATGGTTTCTTCCAATAAAAATATTTTCTTGGCCCCAGCCTCTTGAGCTGCCTCAAGTACAGCCCGTTTTTCCACCTGAGTGATATTAGAAGGGACACAAATTACCACCCTTGGGGAGAAGATCCCCTTTCGTTCTTGCGCACGGTTCAAGAAAACCTTGATTAACTGACTTACTGCATCAAAATCCTCTATGATTCCGTCCTTCATGGGACGCATAGCCGTAATACCCTCAGGCGTCCGGCCCAGATACTTTTTCGCAGCAAGCCCCACCTCAATTACCCAACCGTCACCTGAATACGCAATTACAGTAGGTTCATTCAGGACCACTCCCTCTCTCTGAACATAAATAAGGGTATTGGCAGTGCCCAAATCCATAGCCAGATCCTGTTTTATTATATTTTTAAGCTTCTTAAGCGCCACGGTATCTCCCATCATTAATGACTCGATCAAGAGAAAAAACCAGGAGCTCGGCAAGACCTCCCGGCCACCCTGACAAGTCTGTATCTCCGGTAAGTAGCCACACCAATGTGCCTGCTTCAATTGGCTGAAAGAGCCCTATCAGCACCGGACCTCT